>CASFIQ010000140.1 GCA_949294785.1 uncultured Collinsella sp. | reverse complement strand
CGATGTCGCTGGGAACAAGGGGCACTACGCAGTCGGCCAGGAGCCGCTCGAGCATATCGCGCGGCTCGCGGCGGGCGCCCGCGTTCTCGAGGGCGCCCAGGCCGCGCACGACGCGCTCCACCATGGCGTCGACCGCCTCGCCCGGCTCGCCCTCTCCGCCACAGGCGACCTCGAGCGCGACGTAGCGGGTGATGCGGCGCACGTCCCCGCCCGAGACCCGGCAGGCGCCGGCGAGGGGCGCAAGCAGCGCGCGGACGACGGGGACCGCCGCATCGAGTGCGGCGCGGATGCGGTGCGCACGGGCTCCGTCGAACGGGATCTCGTCCAGAAGCTCCTCGAGCGGCCACTTCGACGCCTCGTACCAGCGCTCGTCGACCGCACCCGCGACGGATAGGCCGCGGCGCGCGTTGACCTCGAGCCCCACGTGCGCCATGCGGCCCAACCGGTAGCGCAGCACGTCGACCTCGTCGGCGATCGCCGCCTTCGAGCAGAAGAAGCGCGCGGCGAGCGCCGCGGTGCTCACCGGCCCGCCCTCGATAAGCAGGTACAGGTACAGGCGGGTGTAGCGGCGCGTGATGGAGTGGTGCCCGTCGTGCACGTCGAACTCGTGCAGCAGCTCGTCGCGCAGGCCGTCGGCGATGCCCGCGAGCCGGTAACCGCGACGGTTGCTCGACCTGATGTCGACGAGGCCGGCCGCCGAACCGCACCGGATCGCACGGACCTCCTGCTTCACCAGCTTGCTGCTTACCTGGAGCAGCTCGGCGAGCTCGGCGCTCGTCCGCCAATCCCCCGCCTGCACGAGGAGCATGATGAGGCGCCGCTGCCGCTGGGTGAGCACGCCGTCCACCGCCTTTCCCCGTTGCCTGCCGCCTGCTACGTTTTCCACCTCCAGCTTAGCGTTTTCTTCCCCACCAGTGGGGAAGACAACGAGACGATGAGGCGGCGGCATCCATGGGATAATTGAAGATGCCGCAAGATCGACGGCGGGCAAGCGCCCGCCGGCGGCAGGACCCGTCGGCGCATGCCGGCATCACGGCGCCCATGCGCCAGAAAGGAGTGGCACCCATGAGCCTCAAACTGCCCGATACCTTCCTGTGGGGCGGCGCGACCGCCGACTTCCAGTTCGAGGGCGGCTTCGGAGAGGGCGGGCGCGGCCTGCTCACCCGTGACTACGAGACCGACGGCAACGTCACCACGCCGCGCCAGCTGACGCTCAAGATGCCCGACGGCAGCCGCACCTCGGTCAACAGCTCGTTCTTCCAGTGCCAGCCCTTCCCCGAGGGAGCCAAGCCCTGCATCTACGACGACCAGTACTATCCCAGCCATCAGGCCGTGGACGGCTACCATCATTGGAAGGAGGACATCGCCCTCATGGCCGAGATGGGCTTCAGCGTCTACCGCTTCTCCATCACCTGGAGCCGCATCTTCCCGCTCGGCGACGAGGAGACCCCCAACGAGGAGGGCATCCAGTTCTACGTCGACATGGTGGACGAGCTTCTGGCGCACGACATCCAGCCGCTCATCACCATCTGCCATGACGAGCTGCCCGCGCACCTCGCCGAGAAGCACAACGGCTGGGAGAGCCGCGAGACCATCGACGAGTACCTGAAGCTCTGCCGCGTGCTCTTCGAGCGCATCGGCACCAAGTGCAAGTACTGGCTCACCTTCAACGAGATCAACGCCATCGCCGGCTATATCGCCACCGGCTCGCCCAAGACCGATCCGCAGACGCACTACCGCTGCATCCACCACATGTTCCTGGCGAGCTCGAAGGCCATCCAGATGGGCCATGAGATGATGCCCGGCTCGATGTTCGGCACCATGTACGCCTCGTCCGAGGTCTATCCGGCGAGCTGCAAGCCCGACGACGTCTTCCGCCGCATGCAGTTCCGCCACATGACGCAGTTCTTCTCCGACGTCATGGCCCAGGGCTACTACCCCTACTACGCCCAGGACATCTTCCGCCGCCTGAACGTCGATCCCACCGAGTTCATCCTCGACGGTGACGAGGAGATCCTGGCCGCCGGCACCCTGGACTACGTGACCTTCAGCTACTACCGCTCCGCCCTGATCAAGGCCGGCGACGAGCTGAAGCGCCTGGGCGGTTCGCCCACCAACCCCTATCTGGAGACCACGCCGTGGGGCTGGCAGATCGACCCGGTGGGTCTGCGCTACGTCATGAACGAGGTCTACGACCGCTACCGCAAGCCGATCTTCATCGTGGAGAACGGCCTGGGCGCCATCGACGAGGCCGATGAGAACGGCTACGTCGAGGATGACTACCGCATCGCCTACCTGCGCGACCACCTGCGCGAGATGGCCAAGGCCATCTGCATCGACGGCGTGGAGTGCCTGGGTTACACCATGTGGGGCTGCTTCGATCTGGTCTCGCTCTCCACGGGCGAGATGGCCAAGCGCTACGGTTTCGTCTACATCGACATGGATGACAAGGGCAACGGTACGCTCAAGCGCTCCAAGAAGAAGAGCTTCGACTGGTTCAAGCAGGTCTGCGCCACCAATGGCGACAGCCTGTGGGACGGCGTCGACACCGACGCCGTCGTCGCCGCCGACTAGCGCGCGGCCACAGGCACTGTTCAACCGCGGCGCGGGCGCAGAGGCGTCCGCGCCGCTCTCGCGTGAAGGGGGACACGCCAGATGGAGGGTATCATCGGCTCGCTTGTCGAGCAGATCATCGTCATGTTCGTGCTCATGGCGCTGGGATTCGCGCTTCGGCGCGTGAAGTTCGTCACCGAGCAGGGCACCGCGCAGCTCTCCGACCTGGTGCTCTACGTGGCGAACCCGATCATCATCATGCAGTCGCTCATGATGCCCTTCGACCCCGTCAAGCTGGGGTACGCCGGCTACTGCGCCGTCGTCACCGTCATCATCGCCGTCATCGCAATCGCGATCTCCCGCGGCGTCTGGCGCGACCGCCGGCGCATCGCGCAGTTCGGCGTCATCTTCTCCAACTGCGGTTTTCTGGGAATCCCGCTCGTCCAGGGCATGATCGGCGACGAATACGTCTTCTACCTCTCCTGCTGCAACGCGTGCCTCGTTGCCTTCATGTGGACCTACGGCATCTGGCTCGTCACGGACGACGTGAAGCAGATCTCGATCAAGAAGATCGTGCTCAACCCCTGCATCATCGCGCTCGTGCTGGGCTTCATCTGCTTTCTCACCTCGTACGAGCCGCCCGTGGTCGTGATGGACATCTTCGACGACCTGGCGAACCTCAACACCGGTCTGGTGATGATTGTGCTGGGTTCCTATCTCGCCGGTGCCGACATCAGGAGCCTGCTCAAGCACCGCCTCATCTATCTGGTGAGCGCGCTGCGCCTGCTGGCGATCCCCGCGATCGCGCTCGCCATCCTGGTCTTCGTGCCGCTCGTGCCGCTCGAGGTGGCGCTCGCCGTCATCATCGCGCTCGCCACGCCGTCCGCCGCCGTGACCGCCATGTTCGCGGCGAAATTCGGTCGCGACTATCGCCTGGGGGCGGGCATTGTGGCAATCACGACGCTGTTCAGCCTGGTGACCATGCCGCTTCTCGTGATCGCGGCGGAGATGCTGCTGTAAGTGGCGCAAACGGGCAAGGGACGCCTCTCATACGGGTCCCCCGATGCCTCGGGCCTTCCCGACGGCTACTCCCGTTGCGGCACCGGTTCGCTTGCGGGAAGCTGCTCCACGTCCTTGTTCGCCGCCGCCATATCGCGCGCGACGACGTCCTCGTCGAACCCGAGGACGAACGCGACGGCGGCGGACACCAGGATGGTCACCGCCACGCCGATGGCGGCGGCCCCGATGGTCTCCTGGAAGACCGGCAGGCCGAAGATGCTCGAGAAGCCCATCACGTAGCCGCGCGCCCCCAGAAGACCAGCGACGAGACCGCCCGCCGCACCGCCCACGCAGGTGCCGATCAAGGGCTTGCGCAACCGGAAGGTGACACCATAGAGCGCCGGCTCGGTCACGCCGGCGAAGATCGCGCTCACCGCGCACGAGATGGCCTCGGCCTTGAACTCGGCGTTCTTGGTGCGCAGCGCCACACCCAGGCAGGCGCCGCCCTCGGCCATGTTGTGCAGGATGAACGCCGGGCGGAAGATGGCATCGTAACCCGGGGTCTCGAGCAGCTGGATCATGAATGGCACGAACGCCATGTGCACGCCGAACATGATGAGGAAGGGCATGACACCGGTGAGGATCGCCGGAGCGATGGGGCCGAGCACGCCGTGGACCGCCATGATCACGCCGACGATCCCGTTGCCCAGCCACGTGCCGATGGGCGCAAGCGCCACCATGGTGAGGGTATAGGTGAGAAGCACCGTGAGCGATCCCACGAACACGGGCTTGATCACGCCGGGGATGATGCGATCCAGAAGGCGCTCGATGCGAAACGCTGCATAGGAGAGCAGAAGCGCCGGGAGCAGGCTGCTCCCATAGCTGGCAAGCATGACGGGGAGCCCGAAAAGGTCCTGCGAAACCTGCGGCGTCGCCTCGACGAGCGCGATGAAATCGGGGGCGAAGATCGCCGCCGCGACGAGCATGGCATACAGCGGTGTGGCCCCGAGCTTCTGCGCCGCGCCCCAGGCAACCCAGATGGGCAGGAAATAGAAGCCCGCATCGGCGAGGATCGCGAGGAGCGTGTAGGTGGGGGTCTGCTCCCATGCCGGGACGGCGACGGTTGCAAGCAGCAAGAACACCTTGATCATGCCCGCCGAGATAATGCCCGGAAGCATCGGCGTCACCGAACCCGAGACGTAATCAAGAAGCGTCTTTCCCCAGTGCCTCGGGTCGAGCCGCTGGGCAAGCGTGAGCTGGTTCGCCGGTGCGGACGCGGCGGCCTCCGCGCCCATGGGCGCCTCGGAACTCGAGTCCTCCGCCTGCGTTCTCTTCTCCTCGTCAGCCATCGCACTCCCCTTCTCTCCCGCAAAACCAACGCATGTGGCGAAGGCCTCGCATCCCTCTTGCTCATAACGTGAATTATCCCCGATAGACCATGCACACCGAGGTGTCAAAACGTATCAGGCAATCCTCACTTCAACACATGAGACCTCACCAGAGACGACGGGCTCGATACAGGTCAGCCCCGCATCGGATCCGGAGCAGACCCGTACCCGAATCGGCCCCACGCCCGCGCCGATGCGCTGCTGCGCCCCACGAGATGCAGGCGGAGCAGATGGGGACCAGGGCCGCGCAGCAGATGGGAACCGGGGCCGCGCAGCAGATGGGAACCGGGGGCCGCACAGCAGATGGGGCTGAAAGCCGCAAGCAGACGAGAGCTGGAATGCCATACAAACTTTGAAAGATTCTGTATGGCGTTTCAAATTGTGTATGGCTTTCTGTCTTAGCTCAGGCCTCAGTCGGATATTAGTCCCGCTAAAACCCCTGGTAGAGATGCATGAACAAGAAGGGCCCGCGCGGACCGGCGTCCGAAAGCCATACATATTCCCTCGACTTGCCATACAAAAAATCGATTAGCCATACAAATAATCGATTTGCCGCGCCGATTCGCCGTGCAGAAAACCTCAATCTTCCGTAGGGAAACGCATGGGGAGCGAACACAGGACCGCGAAACCCGACCCAGAGCCAGGCAGGAAGCCTGGCCTTTCCGAGAACACCGCCTGGGCGGCAGAATTGGCACAGGTCCACTGTTTGGACGGCAGGATGGCTGCATGCCGTCGGGCACAGAAAGCGCCCGCGGGAGGGAACCCGCGGGCGCAGTGCGACGAACGGTATTCGCTTGGGGCTCGGGTGCGTCAGCTTCGGTATAATCACGCAAGCTGCACGCGCCCGCTGCGGGCTAGGCCTTCGCCTCGTCCTCCTCGAACCCGAGCACGAAGGCGACGACGCACGCCACGACGATGGCCGTCAAGATGGCGGCGACCGCGGCGATGATCGTGTCCTGGAAGATGGGCAGCGCGAACACGTTGGAGTAGCCCATCACATAGGCGCGCATGCCCATGAGGCCGCCCACGAGACCGCCCGCGGCACCGCCGATGCAGACGCCGATCATGGGCTTCTTCAAACGGAGCGTGATGCCGTAGATCGCGGGCTCGGTCACGCCGGCGAAGATGCAGCCGACGGCGATGGAGAGCGCCTCGCTCTTAAACTCCTTATCCTTGGCACGCAGGAACACGCCCAGGCAGGCGCCGCCCTCTGCCATGTTGTGGAGCAGAAGGGCCGGACGGAAGATGCCGTCGTAGCCGACGCTGCCCAGAAGCTGGGTCATGAAGGCACCGAAGGTGGTGTGCATGCCGCACATGATCACGAAGGGCAGCACGCCCGTAAGCAGGCACAGCGCCACGGGGCCGGCGAAGTTGTAGAGCGCCATGATGCCCGCGGTGAGGTAGTCGCCCATCCAACCGCCGATCGGGGCGAGCGCGACCATGGTCACGGTGTAGGTGAGCGCAAGCGTGAGCGAGCCCACGAGGATGGACTTGAAGATGCCCGGGACGATGCGGTCGAACAGCTTCTCGAACTTAGCGGCGGCATAGGCGAGCAGCAGCGACGGGAAGAGCTGGCTGGTGTAGGCGCGCAGCGTCACCGGCAGGCCGAAGAGGTCCTGCGAGACCTGCGGGTCGGCGTTCACCAGGTTGAGGAAGTTGGGTGCGATCATCGCCGCGGCGACCGTCATGGCGTAGATCGGCGTCGCACCGAGCTTCTTCGAGGCGCCATAGGCAACCCAGATGGGCATGAAGTAGAACGGCGCATCGTCGGCGATCGAGAGCAGCGTATAGGTCGACGTGTTGGCGAAATCGGGCATGACCTGCGTGATGAGCAGCAGGATGACCTTCACCATACCGCCCGCGATAAGCGCGGGGATCATGGGCGTCACGGATGCCGAGACGTACCCGAGCAGAAGGTTGCCCAGGCGCTTGGGCGAGAAGCGCTCGTTGAACGGCATGTCCTTGGGCGAGACCTCATCGAGGTTCTCGTCGATAACATCGCCCTCCTTGAAGTTGAACTGCGAGGTCACCTCGTTATAGGTGCCGATCAGGTTCTGTCCCATGATGACCTGAAGCTGGTCTCCGGCGTACACGCAGCCGAGCACGCCCTTGATGCCCTTGATGGCATCCATGTCGGCGGCCTTCTCGTTTTTCACCGTGAAGCGCAAGCGCGTCATGCAGTGCGCCACCGTGGTGATGTTGTCCTCGCCGCCCGCCTTCTCGACGATATCGCGCGCGGTCTTTGCGTAGTCAAGTGCCATCGAAAACCCCTTTCTCCTTCCGACCCTCAAGGCCGGCTGGCTACCTATGACGACTACCTATATCAAGCAGATGCGATGCGGTGCGGCTCCGGCCGGACAACCGCGCCTCAGCCCATCTGCGTGATAGCGACGATGTGAACGAACAGATAGAGGCGCTCGGCGTTGGAGATGCGGTAGCCGAACTCGTCCGCCAGATATGCTCCGACGGCGTCCAAGCAGCGGCTGATGCCCGCGACCTGCCCCTCGTCGATATTCAAGAAGAGCTTGCCGGCATCATCCTCCGGCTGCTCCCCGGCGATCACGCGCCGCATGAGGAACTTGAGGTGCGTCACGAGCCGGGCGTAATGCGAGGTGTCGTCGCCCAGCTCGATTCCCATCTCGGAGCGGATGATGCCGAGCATGCCCTCGACACCGCTGATGATCTTCTCGACGTCGACCGAGCCGGCGCCCGAGTTGTTGATGATATGGAAGGCGATCGAGGCGGCCTCGGACGGGTCGAGCACGACGCCCAGGTCGCGCTCGATGAGCGCGAGGCCCTGGCGCCCCACCACGCACTCCGTCGGATAGAGGCGCTCGATCTCGTCGGACAGCAGGTTCTTCTGATAGGTCCCCGCCTCGTGCTGCTCGATGCAGAAGTTGATATGGTCGGAAAGCGAGATGATGAGGTTCTGCGAGAACTGCCGGTCGAGCGCGGCGGAGGCGAAGTCGACGATCTTCTCCGCAACCTCGATGCATGGGTAGGGGATCTCCTGGAAAAGCGCCTGCAGGCGCTTACCCGCAGCGTCGCTTTTCAAGATGTAGACGCGGCTCACCTCGTCGTCGCGCAGCACGTCGCCGGTCCTATGCGAGAACCCGACGGCCTTGCCGGTGATGATGACCTCGTCGCCGTGCTCGTTACGCGCCACGGCGGCGTTGTTGTTGAGTATGCGCCTCAGGCGATAAAAAGACATGGGTGCTAATCCTCCGGACAGCTGAGATCGGCGCCGTCGCAGGCGATCACGTGCAGGACCAGTCGAAGGAATCTTTCTTGCTGCGGGCTTTGGTGCCCTGCCCCCGGTCGTCCATATCCACGTAAATGAAACCGTAGCGCTTCTTCATCTCGCCGGTGCCGAGCGACACCAGATCGACCGGCCCCCACATGGTGTAGCCGAAGCAGTCCACATGGTCGATGGTGATAGCGTCGCGGATCTGCTTCAGATGATCGGCGAGGTAGCGCATGCGATAGGTATCGTGGATGCGGCCTGCGGCGTCGGGCTCGTCGACCGCGCCCAACCCGTTCTCGATCACGAACAGCGGCTTCTGGTAGCGATCGTAGAGCTCGTTCAGGCAATAGCGCAGGCCCAGGGGATCGATGGGCATCTTCCATGCGGTCACCGGCAGGTACGGGTTGGGCTCGCCGCCCATGATGTCGAAGGTCGATTCGGCGCTCGCCACCGTGGAGCGGTAGTAGCTGAAGCTCACGAAGTCGAGCGGATAGGCGGCAAGGAGCTCCTCGTCGCCGGGCTCCATGTGGACCCGCACGCCCTTGCGCTCGAAGATCTCGTGCGCGTAGTTGGGGTAGGCGCCACGTGCCATGACATCCACGAAGAACAGCGACTCGCGGCGCTTGGCATACGCGGCGAAGACGTCTTCGGGCTTGCACGTTGCCGGGTAGATTTCGGAGAGCGCGAACATGGTGCCGAAGACCGCGCCGGGGCACAGCTCGCGACCCAACTTGATGGTGCGGGCGCTGGCGAGGAACATGTGATGCTTCGCCTGGTAATGCACCTGGGGGTTATCGAAATCGTGCACGCCCACCTGCGCGTAACCGGCCACGGCGTTGATCTCGTTGAACGTGAGCCAGTACTTGACCTTATGGCCGAGGCGCTCGAAGAGCGCGCGGGCGAAGCGGACGTAGCAGTCGACCACGTGACGGCTCGACCAGCCGTCATAGGCCTTGCGCAGATGGTCGGGCAGCTCGTCGTGACAGATGGTGATCAGGGGCTCGATGCCGTGAGCCAGGCACTCATCGATCACGGCCTCATAGAAGTCGAGGGCCTCCTGGTTGGGCTCGAGCTCGTCGCCCGTGGGGAACACGCGGCTCCAGCAGGTGGGGAAGCGGAAGACACGGAAGCCCATCTCGCCCATGAGCGCGATGTCCTCTTTGAAATGATGGTAGAAATCCACTGCTTGATGGCTGGGGTAGTACACATCGTCGAAGAGTGCGGGCTCGGCGCCCTGGGGCAGCGAGGCGCGGTACGGGGAGGCGCCGCGCGTGCCGTCCGGCATGACCCAGGTAATCTGGCGGTCATGGTCGACGTCGCCGGTGGTCACGAAATCTTGGCTCAAGATGCCGCGTCCGCCCTCGCCGAAGCCGCCCTCGTACTGGAAATCAGACGTGGCGCCGCCGAACAGGAAGCCCTCGGGGAAACGCGCTGGGATCTCGACGCCCTCGAGCCTGATATCGCCCATGTTTGCCACCTCGCAAAAAAGAAGGAACAGAACCTGCGTATGCGCCATCAAGCGCACTCACGACAAGTTCTGCCCCGGAAAGCTCAGCCACGGGTAACAGGCTCGCTATATGCGATAGTGATTATGTGGCAACGATATGTGCGACGCCAGGTTGATTTGCACTCCAGGACCGCATATTCGCCACAAACGGTCGGAAAACGTCTGCGAACGGTCGCATGCAGCCGAATCCCGGCGTTGCCGACTTGACCGGACGCACATCGGACGCGCTGTCACACGGGAAGGGCCGATGCTTGATACCGACCTCTCAAACCGAAAAAACTCTCAAGCCGTAAAACTCTCAAGTCGTAAAAATATGTATGCCAAACTATTCCGGCCCAACTGACCGCTTCCAGACAATCGCAAGAAACATGCTGGTAGCGAGCTTGTATTGAAATCGCATCCCTGAAATGGACGCGAACTGGCATACACATTCCAGCGGCTTGCCATACATAATTCGGGAGGGCATACACAAATCGCAAGATTGTGTATGCCCGGTCGTCTGCTGATGCCCGGCAGCACGCCCGTCCGTCGGCGAGCGGGTTTATCGACATACCGACATACCCGCCCGGCAGCTTTCCGGCGCGCACCGGCAGCTCGGCGTGCATCGGTCGCCCGGCACGCATCGGTCGCTCGGCATGCGGGGCCTCCGGGCCGCCTGAATCGTCCGATCAGCCGCGCTTAAGACAACGACGCGCGCAGAAGCTCGTTGAAGCGCTTGGGATTGCCCGAACCCTTGCTCTCACGCATGCACTGACCCACCAAAAAGCCGATGACCTTCTGGTTGCCGTCGCGGTACTGCTGAGCCTGGTCGGCGCAGCGCGCAAGCACGGCATCGACGACGGTCTGCAGGGCACCGTCGTCGTTCACCTGGCGCATGCCCCGCTCGTCCACGATCGCCTCCGGATCGGCCTCCGTCCCCGCCATGGCGGCGATGACCTCGGACGCCTGGTTGGAGGCGATGGCATCGGTCGCGAGCAGATGCGCGAGCGCGGCAACCTGCGCCGGCGCGAACGCATCGGCAAGCGTGGCGGCGGCATCGCCCTTGAGGTAGGCGGCAAGGTCGTTCACCACGAGGTTCGCGACGTTTTGCGCCTCGGCACGGTCCGCGACCGCCATGACCGCCTCGAAGAAATCCGCCGTGGCCGGATCGCCGGCGATCTGCTCGGCATCGGCGCGCTTGATCGCCAGATCGTGCTGGTAGCGGTCGCGTTTGGCATCCGGCAGCTCGGGAATCTCTGCCCGGCAGCGCTCGATGAACTCGTCGGTGAGGTCGAAGGGCGCGAGGTCCGGATCGGGGAAGAACCGGTAATCGTCCGCCGTCTCCTTGGTGCGCATGACCACGGTGCGACGGCGGCTGGGCTCCCAGTGACGAGTCTCCTGATAGATCTCGCCGCCCTCCTCAAGCACCTCCGCTTGACGGCAGATCTCGTAGGCGAGGCCGTCGTGCAGCGCCTTGAACGAGTTGAGGTTCTTGAGCTCGGTCTTCACGCCCAGCTTGGTGTCGCCGCGGCGACGCAGGCTCACGTTGCCGTCGCAGCGCATGGAACCCTTCTCCATGGAGCAGTCCGAGATGCCGAGCGTCACGAAGATGCGGCGGAGCTTCTCCATGAAGAGGCGTGCCTCCTCGGGCGTGCGCAGGTCGGGCTCGGTGACGAGCTCAATCAGCGGCGTGCCGCAGCGATTGTAGTCGATGAGCGACTCCGCGGCGCCGCCGATGCGGCCCTCCTCGCCGCCCACATGCACCATCTTGGCCGCATCCTCCTCCATATGGATGCGCAGGATACGGATGGGTACCGTGTACGAGCCGTCCTCGCGCCGTTCGGCGGTGGCGAGCGAAGCGGTATCGTAGCTGGAAAGGCCCGCGAGCGCACCCTCGGCGGACGCAGGGGCGCCCTTCTCGCCCGCCATGCGGGAGAGGTCGGCGGAAAGACCGACCGCACCGGCGGATGAGGATGCGAGGCTCTCGGCCTCGGCCTCGCCGAAGGCGCATGCGGGGCGCTCGGCCGCGCCGCGCCCGGTGACCTCGAGATCGAGATGCCCGTGCATGCAGAAGGCGACCGGCCCCTGCGTGGTCTGGAAGTTCTTCGCCATATCCGGATAGAAGTAGTGCTTGCGATAGAACATCGAATGCTTCTGGATCTCGCAGTTGGTGGCGAGGCCCGCCTTCACGATGCTTTCGATCGCGCGGCGGTTGGGCACGGGCCGCGCGCCCGGAAGCCCCAGACACACCGGGCACACATGGGTGTTCGGCTCGTCGTCATGCGTGAGCTTGCAGTTGCAGAACATCTTGGTCTCGAGCGCCGTGAGCTCGGTGTGGATCTCGAGGCCGATCACGGCCTCCCAGTCTTGCAGGACCTCTTGGAGCTCCCTCATGCGAGCTCACCTCCCTTCCCCGCGAAGGCGGGGGCGACGCCGAGAACCGAGCCCCCGTCGCCGGCGAGGGCGCGCTCGATCACGGCGCCGAACGTAATCAGGCGCTCATCGGCGAACGCCGGCGTCACCAGCTGCGCCGCCATGGGCATCCCCGTGCCCGCACCGAGGCCCACCGGCACCGAGATGCCGCCGTTGCCCGCGATGTTGAGCGAGATGGTGTACATATCCGAAAGGTACATCTGCGTGGGATCGCTGATCTCGCCATGGCGGAAGGCGGCATGCGGCGTCGCCGGCATGAGGATGGCATCCACCTGCGAGAACGCTGCGGTATAGTCCGCCGTGATCAGGGTGCGCGCCTTCTGGGCGGCATAGTAGTACGTGTCGTACACGCCGGAGGAGAGCAGGTAGGCGCCGAGCATCTGGCGGCGCTTCGCCTCGGCGCCGAAACCGTGGGCCCGCGAGCGGGCGCTCTGCTCCGCCAGGCTGGCGCAACCGGGCTCCTGATACCCGTACCGGATACCATCGAAACGCGCGAGGTTGGAAAACGCCTCCGAGGGCCCTATCACGTAGTAGGCGGCGATCGCCGCGTCAACATGCGGGAGATCGACTTCGACCAGCTCCGCACCGGCGTCCTCGAGCGCGCGCGCGGCGGCGAGCACGCCCTGCTTGACCTCGCCGGTCAGGCCCTCCGCCTCCATGAAGGCGGGAACGAGGCCGATCCGCTTGCCGTCAAGGCCCGCCTCGGCCGCCCGCAGCGCCTCGGCGAAGCTCGGCGCCACGTCCTGAGCGGTCGAGTCGTACAGGTCGCGCCCGCCGGCGACGAGCGCATCCATGGCGAGCGCGACGTCTTCCACGGTGCGTCCGAAGGGCCCCACCTGGTCGAGCGAGCTGCCGAAAGCGACCACGCCATAGCGGGACACCGCGCCGTAGGTGGGCTTCATGCCCACCACACCGCAAAGCGCGGCGGGCTGACGGATGGAGCCGCCGGTGTCGGACCCCAGCGCGATGGGCGCCATGCCCGCCGCGACCGCGGCGGCCGAGCCGCCCGAGGAACCTCCCGGCACGCGCTCCAGGTCCCAGGGGTTGTTGGTGGGGTGGAACGCCGAGCTGTCGGTCGAGGACCCGAAGGCGAACTCATCCATATTCGCTTTGCCCACGGGCACGCAGCCCGCATCGAGCAGGCGCTGCACGCAGGTGGCGGTATACGGCGACTCGTAATTCTCAAGCATGCGCGAGGCGCAGGTGGTGCGCGTGCCGATAAGGTTCATGTTGTCCTTCACGGCGACGGGCACGCCCGCCAGGGGCCCGAGCTTCTCGCCCGCGGCGCGGGCGGCATCCACACGCTCGGCAGCCTCGAGCGCGAGCTCGGGCGTCACCTGCAGAAACGCCTGCACCTGCGGCTCGCGCGCCTCGATGGCGGCGAGCGCGGCGCGCGCGACCTCGACGGCGGAGAGCTCGCCGGCGGCGACGGCAGCGGATACCTGAGCGGCCGTGAGGGCGTCTATGTTTCTCGCCATGCTACTCCCCTCCCAAGATCGAGGGCACGCGGAAGTATTCTTCGCGCGCGCTGCCCGCGTTCCCAAGCGCTGCGTCGCGCGCGAGATCGCGCACCGGCTCGATGGCGTCGGCACGCATGACGTTCGACAAGTCGCCGATGGGATGGAACGTCGGCTCCACATCGGGCAGGTTGTAGGCGAGCACGGGCTCGAGCATCGCCACCGCGTCGTTCAGGTACGACGTCATCTCGGCGAGCTCCTCGCCCTCGAGCGCGATGCGCGCGTAGTCGGCGATACCGCGCACGTCGTCTTCGGTGAGTGCCATAGGGCTTCCCTTCGATCGGTCAATCCGCATCATTATACGAAAGGCGAGCGCAGGCAGGCACCGAACGCATACGCGGTCACGCACCGGTAATCATCGCGCCAACAAGAAGACGGGCGCCGCATCCGAGATCTCCCGGATGCGGCGCCCTCGAAAAACAGGCTTTCTCTACGCGCGGCAGCTCAGGCCCCGCACGGCCAGCCCAGGTCCTCGCCGTTCGCTGCTCGACCTGGGGCGTCGCCGCGCAGGCCCAGCGCGGTCAGTCGCCCTCGTTAGCGCAGGCGATCAGGTAGTGGCGGGCGTTCGCCGAGGTCATCTGCCGGGCGCGCGCCCGCAGCAGCTCGGCGCGGAGATCCCGGTCGCGTTCATCGGCAGGCAACAGCGCCAAAAGCTCGAGCGCCATCTGGTACTCCCCCGCCGCGGCGAGTTCGCGCACGCGAGCGGAAAGGCGCCCGGCACCGATGAGCGCGACGAGCTCGGCCGCCCTGTCCGCCTCGGGCACCGGCGCGAGATGCTCGGGAGCGCCGTCGAACCAACCGACGTAACCGTTGTAGATGCTCTTGACCGACCACTCGACCGTCCCGTAGTACTCGCCCAGATAGGGCTTGTCGGCGAAGCGCTCGGGCAGCTGCACCGCTCGCACCGTCTCCTCCAGCGTGAGGCCGCGGTCCATGCACGCAAGCGTCTCGTCGAAGACCCAGCGGATGGCATCGCGGTAGGTGCCCACCTGCTCTTGGATGAGCGCAGCACCCGTGAGCGCCGGGGTGTGCCCGGGAAGCAGCACCTCGGGCTCGAGGGAGAGGAGTGCATCGAGCGCGTTGACCCACTGCGCGACGCTGCGGTACTGCGTCCCGCGGATGGCGTAGAGGTTGGGCCAGCAGGCGTAGTAGACGTCTCCCGAGCACGCCGCGCGCTCGGCGGGAAGCCAGACGATGAGCGCGTCATCGGTCTCGCCCGGGGCGGCGATGAGCTCGAGTTCGACGCCATCGATCACGCGGGCAACACGCCCGCCGGAATAGACCGTCGTCGGAGGCAGGAAATCATAGGGCGCCAGACCGCGCGCATGCCCCTCGCGGATACCGATGCCCTGGCAGAGCGCCTCCTCGTCCGTGAGGCCGTAGCCGTGTTGGCGTCGCCCACGGGCATTGAGCACGTGCTCCAGACAGTCGTAGCCGGGAAGCGGCGCCGCCGCGGGCGCCATGCAGACGACCTCCTCGACCGTGTCGCGAAAGGCGCCCGCACCCCCGCGGTGATCGGGATGACCGTGGGTGTAGATGATGGTCTTCACCGGCTTGTCGGTATAGGTGCGCACGTCGTCCATCACCGTGCGCGCCACATCGGGGCTCTCCGTCGTATCGACCAGGATGAGCGAGGTCTCGCCCTCAATCACCGTCGCCGAGCTGTGGCCCCAGCCCAGATAGTGGTGGACGCGCCCGCCCACATCGGTCCGCGTGCGCGCGAACGCCCGCTCGGCATACGCGGCGAGCGCCGCCTCCCCCTGAAGCCCGTTTGGTTCCATGGTCGAACGCACCTCTCTAGAGCAAGTGCTCGTCCACGAAGTCGGCGATGCCGTCGTGATCGTTGTCGCCGCAGACGTAGTCGGCCGCACCGCGGGTCTTCTCGCTGCCGTTCGCCATGGCGACGCCGATGCCGGCGTTCTCGACCATATCGGCATCGTTATCCGCGTCACCGAACACCATCACCGACTCGATCCCGAAGCCCGCGAGTTCGGCCGCGCGCTCGATGCCGTGCGTCTTGGTGATGCGCGGGTCCATGTACTCGTAGAGGCGCGCGGAGGTCTGGAGCGACTGCGAGCGGTAGCGATCGCTCGAGAAGGTCTGCGCGTGCTCGATGATCGCCGGCAGGTCCTCGGGGTAGCAGGAGAGCATGAGCTTGGGGCGGGGCTCGGTCAGGAACTCGTCGAAATCGACCACCTGGTAGGGCAGGCCGTCAACCTTCGAGAGGCGCCGCACGCGCGCATCGTCGGCAGGCGTGTAGAGCACGCCGTGGTACGGGATGACGAAGCTGCAGGGCATGTCCTCGAAGTGCGACATGACCTCCTTGATGGCGTCGCCCGGAAGCGGATGCGAGAGCTCGAACACCTCGGCGTCGTAGTCGCGCACCTCGGCGCCGCCCGAACCCACGATGACATCGATGAGGCCGGTAAGGCCCCACTCGTCGAGCATGGCCTCGGTACCCATCACGTCGCGTCCGGTGCAAAGGCCGAAGCGGATACCGCGCTCGCGAAGCTTGGCAGCGGTTTCCACCGTGCGGGAGCTGCAGGCGTGCTCGCTCGTGAGCAGCGTGCCGTCGATATCGCACAGCACCATCTTGATCTGGGAGAAGCGCTCGTCCATCGCGTGTTTCCTTTCACGTTTCCGCCGGCGCGGTGCGCTGGGCTGCGCCATCCAACCGGCTTGTCACCTTGCCGCCGTCATCCAGGGAATCCGGCACCGTAAACCGTCGCCCTGTCCCTGCGGACGGTCGCCGCGGGCCGCTTTGGCCGCTGGTCACCATAGTATCAAACAGCTCGAACGGTTATGCCCGCCCGAGAGCATATTTGGGCCGGACAATTTGGGCAGGACTGCGGCGCTTTGCGCCGCGACGAACGAGGGACCCAAAGCTTCTGCGGCCGTTGACCTTTTCGAGGCATATTTGAAGATTCCTTTGGCACTCGGGCGACTCCTTGGTCAATTTCGCCGTTTCTGGAGAAGTCGAATCGTATGCACACCCCACCGCTCCGCGAAACCGGCGACCAACATGGTGGCTATCGGGCTGCCGACGGTGAAAACACATGGGAAACGCCTGGAGTACTGCGCGTCAGGCCAATTCCCCACTCCCGAAACCGACATGACGCTCCCAGTCCGATGCAAAATGACCGATCTGCCCACTCGGGCTCTCCGAATTGAGCAAAAAGTGCCCTCGAACATCGCGCGGTACAGACGCTGGGTTACTTTATTATTCTTATAGATGGATTTTTATATGGTTTTATGCATCTGTTAATTCAAAATCGATACCGCGAGAGCCCGCCTCGTGCGTCAACCGCAGCATCCCTCTGCCGTGCTCCACCAAATCGCCCTTCCGCAAAACCTACTGCCGACAACCTGCCGCCGATGCGAAACGAGCCGCAGGGTCGGTGCTCCCCTGCGGCCTTATGGAGGATGTGCCGCGTTACCCGTGCGAGCCTTGCAAGCAAACACAGTCTAGGCCTCTGTGTTCACCCGAACGCGGCCGCCATGATGCCGGGGCAACCGTGACGAAGTGCCCGCATTATCAGCAGAACAAGATTGAGGTTGGTGAAATGTTGCAACAAGGGCGCCGACCCGTCGCAAAAGCGGCAGGCCGGCGCATCCATCGCCATCCCCAAGGATGGGCGTTTTTCATTCGAGCTCTACCCGAACTGCGTTCGCGCGACTCTCGAGCCAGCTCAGGTCCTCGCCTCATGCTGGCTCGACCTGGAGCGTCGCCGCGCGAACCCGGCGCGGCGAGCTCAGGTCCTCGCCGGTGGTGGCGATGACCTTCTTATACCAGAAGAAGCTGTCCTTGCGGGCGCGGTGCAGGTCGCCCGTGCCGTCGTTGTTCTTATCGACGTAGATGAAGCCGTAGCGCTTCTTCATCTCGCCGGTGCCGGCGGAAACGAGGTCGATCGGACCCCACATGGTGTAGCCCATGAGGTCCACACCGTCCTCGACGGCCTCTGCCATCTGCTCGATGTGGTCGCGCAGGTAGTTGATGCGATACGGGTCGTGGATGGAGCCGTCCTCCTCGACCACGTCCACGGCACCCAGGCCGTTCTCGACCACCATCAGCGGGCACTGGTAACGGTCGGAGAGCTCGTTCAGCAGCCAGCGCAGACCCTTGGGGTCGATCGCCCAGCCCCAGTCGGAGACGGGGATGTAGGGGTTCTTGGCGTCGTCGTAGAAGACGTTGCCGGGCGCGATCGGCACGGTGGGATCGGTCGTGACCGTGGAGCTCTTGTAGTAGCTGAAGGAGAAGAAGTCCACCGGACCGGCGGCCAGGATCTCATCGTCGCCGGGCTCGCGCACGAACTCGAGGTCGTGGTCGCGCCAGAAGCGCGGGGCCCACTTGGGATACGCGCCGCGCACGTGCACATCACCGCAGTAATAGGTGGCCATGCGCGACATCTCCTGCGCATAGAGCACGTCCTCCGGTCGGCAGCTGTAGGGGTAGACCGCGCGGCTCGCGATCATGCAGCCGATGCGGTTCTCGGGGTCGATCTTGTGACCGACCTGAACGGCGAGGGCGCTCGCCAGGAACTGGTGATGCAGCGCCTGATAGCGCTTGGAGGGGTCGTCCCACGCCATGGCCTCGGGGTCGCCGTACTTAAGCGCCACGTTGTCGCCCGGGGGCAGGATGCCGCCGCCCATGACGTTACCGAACGGCGCGCACAGGCAGTTGATCTCGTTGAAGGTGAGCCAGAGCTTCACCAGGCCCTTGTACTCGGTGAAGCATGTCTCGGCGTAGCGGACGAAAAGATCGATGAGCTTGCGGTTGGTCCAACCGCCGTACTCCTTCGCCAGGTGGAAGGGCAGCTCGTAGTGCGAGAGCGTGACAAGCGGCTCGATGCCGTGCTTGTGGCACTCCTCGAAGATGCTGCGGTAGAAATCGATGCCCTTCTGGTTGGGCTCGGCGTCGTCGCCGTTGGGGAAGATGCGGCCCCAGTTGATGGAGAGGCGGTAGCACTTGAAGCCCATCTCGCCGAACAGCGCGATGTCCTCCTTGTAGCGATGGTAGTGGTCGATGGCCACGTGGCTGGGGTAGTACTCGCCCTCATGGACGGTTGAGGTGATCACGCGCGGCGTGTCCACGGTGCCGCCCTTGATCATATCGGGCACCGAAAGGCCCTTGCCATCCTCCAGGTAACCACCTTCGAGCTGGTTGGCAGCGGTCGCACCGCCCCAGAGGAAGCCATCAGGGAATTTCTTGGACATGAGAACCCTCCTATCATGGCCGCGACGCGCGGCCGGTTGCTTGAGGCGCTCGAGGATGGGAAGCCTCAGAGCACCATGAGTCCGATGAAGAGCATCGCCGGCATGGTCACCATCGACAACAGGGTCGAAAGCGACACCAGACCGGCACCGAAGCGATAATCGCCGCCGAACATCTGGGAATACATCGCCGTCGTGGTGCCGCAGGGCGCGGCGAACAGAATCAGCATCACGAGCTTCGCCTCGGGTGCGATCGGCACCGGCAGCAGCACCGCGATGGTGGCGATGGGGATGATGATGAGGCGGATGAAGTTGGTGAGGTAGAGGTTCTTGTTGCGCAGCAGGCTGCGAAGGTCGGTCTCCGCCAGGTACACGCCGAGCACGAGCATCGCAAGGCCCGTGTTGAGGTTCGCCATATCCGCCGCCGTCACCTCGAGGACGCCGCCGAGCTCGACCGAGCAGCAGAACAGGGCGATGCCCACCACCACCGAGATGACGGCCGGATTGGTGAGCACCTTCTTCGGCGAGATGAGGCTCTTGTCCTGCGAGACGAGCCAGATGCCGTAGGTCCACGCGATGGGCACCTGCGCAGCGATGGCCGCCGAGACGTAGAAGACGTACTCCTCGCCCAGCACGCTCTGCACGAGCGGGATGCCGATGAAGCCCATGTTGGAAATCATGATGGCGAACTGCGAGATGCGCTGCCGGTCGCGGTAGACGAGCCAGGCGACCAGCGCGGATCCCAGCGTGAGGGCGACCGAAAGCGCCGCGCAGACCAGACCGATGATGAGCTTCTCCATCGAGAACTCCGTGGCGAGCGAGCGAATCACCACCGCCGGCGTCGCCACGTAGACCGCGACGTTGGCAAGCTGCTGGGCACCTGCGCGATTGAGCATCTTCGCCTCGTACAGCGCGATACCGATCGCCATCATGAGGAACATGGCGACCGTCTGCGTGACCATGATTCCCATCGTCTGACCCATATCCATGGGTCCCCCTCTTCCCCCGGAAAGCGCCGGCGGCGGGACCTGCTCCCGTCGCCGGCGCACGCCCGGCGCGAGCGGCGACGGACCCTCCGTCCGTGCGCCCGCGCCGGGCGATCTCGTGCTGCTAGATCTCGAGGTCCTCGCCGTTCGTGGCGATGACCTTCTTGTAGTACTCGAACGAATCCTTCTTGCGGCGCTCGCCCGTGCCGTTGCCCTCGTTGTCGCGGTCGACGTAGATGAAGCCGTAGCGCTTCTTCATCTCGCCGGTGCCGGCCGACACGATGTCGATCGGGCCCCACCAGGTGTAGCCCATGACCTGGCAGCCGTCATCGATGGCGTCCGCCACGGCCTCAAGATGGTCGCGCAGGTACTCCATGCGCTCGACGTCGTGAATCGAGCCGTCCTCCTCGATGGTATCGACCATACCCAGGCCGTTCTCCACGATGAAGAGCGGCTTCTGGTAGCGGTCCCACAACTCGTTGCAGGTGTAGCGCAGGCCCAAGGGATCGATGGCCCAACCCCAGGAGCTGACCTTGAGGTAGGGGTTGTCGTGCCCGAAGCCGCCGCCGGTGGAGAAGACCATGGGGTCGCCGACCGAGAACGCGTTGGTGCGGTAATAGCTGAAGCCCAGATAGTCGTTGGTGTACTTGCGGATGAGCTCCAGGTCGCCCGGCTTCATGTCGAGCGTCACGCCCGCCTCGCGGAGCATCTTCCAGAAGTAGCCGGGGTAGCTGCCGCGCAGCATCACGTCGCTGAACAGCAGCGAGCGACGGCGCACGCCCATGGTCGCGAAGACGTCCTCGGGCTTGCAGGTGCCCGGGTAGACGTTGGAGAGCGACAGCATGATGCCGATCTGGTTGTCGGGCATGATCTCGCGGGCGAGCTGCACGGTCTTGGCGTTCGCCACGAAGATGTGATGCATCGCCTGATAGATCTGAGGCTCCCAGTTATCGCCCATGTTGCGGGTGTCGATGCCCGCGGCGAGGAACGGCGCCTTCATGATGTTGTTGATCTCGTTGAAGGTGAGCCAGTACTTCACCTTCGAGCCGTACTCGGTGAAGCAGGTGCGGGCGAAGCGCTCGAAATACTCGACCAGACGGCGGTCCATCCAGGCGTTGTACTTCTTGGTGAGCGCAAGCGGGCTCTCGTAGTGGCTCTTGGTCACGAGCGGCTCGATGCCGTACTTGTGCAGCTCGTCGAAGAGGTCGTGGTAGAACCGGACGCCCGCCGGGTTGGGCTCGGTCTCCTCCCCCGTGGGATACAGGCGCGACCAGTTGATGGAGGTGCGGAACACCTTGAAGCCCATCTCGGCGAAGAGCTTGATGTCGTCCTTGTAGGTGTGGTAGAAGTCGATGGCCTCGTGGCTGGGGTAGAACTTGTTCGGGTCGATCTCGAGCTCGTAGTCGATGTAGCGGGTCGGGCCGCACAGCGTCACGTCGGAGCAGTCGAGGCCCTTGCCGTCCTCAAGATAGGCGCCCTCGCACTGGTTGGCCGCGACCGCACCGCCCCACAGGAAGTTCTCGGGAAAACGTGCCATGCTCTCTCTCCTTTTCGTCGTGTCTCCTATCGCGTCACCGCATGCGCAAAGGATGGGGCGGACGGCCGATCGGCCCGCCCGCCCCGTCTGCGATGATTCGCTACACCAGGTCCTCGCCGTTGGACTCGATGACCTTCTTGTACCAGTAGAAGCTGTCCTTCTTGCTGCGCGCGAGCGTGCCCGTGCCGTCATCATGCTTGTCGACGTAGATGAAGCCGTAGCGCTTGGCCATCTCGCCCGTGGAGGCCGAGACCAGATCGATGCAGCCCCACATGGTGTAGCCCCAAAGCTCCACGCCGTCCTTCACGGCCTCGCCCATCTGCTCGATGTGCTGGCGCAGGTAGTCGATACGGTAGTCGTCGTGGATGGAGCCGTCCTCCTCCACCTTGTCGAAGGCGCCCAGGCCGTTCTCCACCACCATCATGGGCAGCTGATAGCGGTCCCAGATCTCGTTGAGCGCCCAACGCAGGCCCTTGGGGTCGATCTGCCAGCCCCAGTCGCTCGCCTGGAGGTAGGGGTTCTTGACGCCGCCCACGATGTTGCCCGAGACGCTGCCGGCGTTCTTCTCCGGATCGGCCGAGACGCAGTTGGACATGTAGTAGGAGAAGGTGTAGAAGTCGACGGTGCCCTCGCGCAGGATCTCCTCGTCGCCGGGCTCCATCTTGAGCTCGACGCCGTTCTCCTCGAAGTAGCGCTTCATGTAGCTCGGGTAGTAGCCGCGGCACTGGACGTCGGTGCAGAACCAGTCGAAGATGCGGGTCTCACGCTGCGACAGGAGGATGTCGTCGGGGTTGCAGGTGAGCGGGTAGAAGGGCGAGAAGATCTCCATGTTGCCCATCTTGAGCTCGGGATAGTGCTCGTGGGCGTACTTGACGATCAGCGCGCTCGCCACGAACTGGTGATGCAGGCCCTGGAAGCGCACCTGGGGCTGCTCGGGCAGATCGGGGCGAGCACCGGAGAAGCCGCGGATGCAGCCGAGCGAGGAGCTCGCGCCCATCTTGCGGGTACCGGTGTTGATCTCGTTGAAGGTCAGCCAGTACTCGACCTTGTCGTGATAGCGGTCCAGGACGGTCGTCGCGAAGCGCATGAAGCAATCGATGGTCTCGCGGCTCTCCCAGCCGTTGTAGGCCTCGACGAGACCGTAGGGCATCTCGTAGTGGCTGATGGTCACAAGCGGCTTGATGCCGTGCTCCAGGCAGGCGTCGAAGACGCGGTCGTAGAAGGCCAGGCCCAGCTCGTTGGGCTCGGTCTCAAGGCCGGTCGGGAAGATGCGGGTCCAGGCGATGGACATGCGGAAGGTCTTGAAGCCCATCTCACCGAACAGGGCGATATCCTCCTCGAAGTGATGGTAGAAGTCGATGCCCTCATGGTTGGGATAGAAGGTTCCCTCCTCGAGGACCGGGGTGATGCGACGCGGCGTGTCGACCGTGCCGCCGGTCATGACGTCGGGAATCGAGATACCCTTGCCGTCGACGTCCCACGCGCCCTCGAACTGGTTGGCGGCGGTGGCGCCGCCCCAGAGGAACCCGTCGCAGAAAGTTGCCATATCCGATCCTTTCTATCGTGATTTCCCGTTTCGAGGTCGGGGCCGGCTTCAGCGGATGCCCCTACCCCAACATATAGGATACCGTCCAATGCGCCCGACCCGCAGCCTCATTTCGGGCGAGCGCGGGCCATTTCAAGGCGAGTGAGAAAAGGGGCCGCGAGGCGGGTTGCGCCCCGCGGCCCCCGTTGCCGATTCCGCCGTTCGGAATCAGGCAGAGCCGAAGCTGTTAAGCGCGAGCGATGTGCTTACGCGGCTTCCTTCATGGAGTCGTCCTTGTAGTAGACCCAGGTGGCCACGAAGGCGAGCACCATAGCAGCCACGACGCCGATCGTCATGTTGATGATGTTGGCCGGATCGCCCGAGGGATCCATGTAGCGCGGGAAGCCCATGATTCCGGAGTAGCCGGAGGTGAAGGACAGGACGCCGTTCATGCCGATCCAAGCGGAGCCGATGGCGGAGCAGACGCAGGAGATGATGAACGGGATGCGCTTCGGGAGGGTCACACCGTAGATAGCGGGCTCGGTGGTGCCGAACAGGCCGGTGATGATCGCGGGGAGCGCGATGTCCTTGAGGTTCTTGTCCTTGGTCTTGATCATCATGACGAAGCACACGGTGATCTGAGCGAAGGTGCAGGGGAAGTTCGGGGGCAGGATGTTGTCGTAGCCGAGGCCGCCGAGGTTAGCCAGCGACAGCGGCACGAGCGACCAGTGCATACCGAAGATGACGAAGATCTGCCAGAAGAAGCCGACCAGCGCGCCGTAGAAGGCACCGCCGACCACCGGGATGGACTGGATGGAGGTGAAGACGAACGCGATGGCGTTGGTGATGATCGTGGCGATGGGGCCGATGACCAGGTAGGTCGCGGGCACCATGATACCGAGGGTCAGCATCGGGACCATGAAGAACGAGATAGCGGAGGGCATGACGTTCTTGAGGCCCTTCTCAAGCTGCGCGGCGACGGCGCAGGCGAGGATGATCGGGATGACCGAGGAGGTGTAGCCCGAAGCCGGCATAATGACCGGGATGCCGAAGAACGTGGTGTAGAAGCTCATCTCGAACGGGGTGCCGGTGAGCACGGTGCCCAGGACCTCGCCGCCGGTGATGCCGGTCATCTGCGGGTAGCACAAAGCCATACCGATGCACATGCCGATGAACTCGTTCATGCGGAACTTCTTGGCAGCGGTGTAGCCGAGCGCGATGGGCAGGAAGTAGAAGAAGCCGTCGGCGAAGGCGTACCAGATCTTGTACGCACCGTCATCGGCGGTCAGCACGCCGAAGATGGTGAGCAGGGTCAGGATGCCCTTGAACATGCCGGACGAGGCCAGGACG
Source organism: uncultured Collinsella sp. (assembly GCA_949294785.1). Classification (GTDB taxonomy): domain Bacteria; phylum Actinomycetota; class Coriobacteriia; order Coriobacteriales; family Coriobacteriaceae; genus Coprousia. The sequence goes on along the minus strand of CASFIQ010000140.1, from coordinate 30,557 downwards.
CCCAGGGTGGGCTGCAGGATGCCCGAGATGAGGTCGATGGCGAAGTCGAGCGGGTTCTTCGGACCGGAGCCCTCGTCCTCCTCGATCAGGTTGCCATCCTCGTCGACCAGGCCGCCGGCCTGGAACTTGCCGATGGCGAGCACGGTGTCGTAGACATCGGTCACGTGCGGACCGATGACGACCTGGTACTGGCCGCCGGCGTGCATGATCTTGATGACGCCGTCGGTCTGCTCGAGCACCTCGTCGTTGGCGAGCGACTCGTCCTTCAGCTTGAAGCGAAGGCGCGTGACGCAGTGCGCGACGCTCTTGACGTTGTCCTTGCCACCCACATTCTGGATGATGATGCGGGCAAGGCCGTCATACTTACTTGCCATGTTGGTCCTCCTTTTCCTAAACATGGCCCTTACGAATATCTGAGCGCATGGGGCTTTAAGCACCGAAGCCCCATGCGTTCAAACCATGGTGGTCAGTCGCGCTTGGGGCCTCCCGACTCCAAGCGGTTGATATGCATCATGAGGTAGAGGAGCTCCTCGTTGGAGCAGCTCCAGCCGTGCTCCTCGCGGAAGTACGTGTCGATCGCCGCGGCGCAGCGGTACGCCTCGGGGAAGTCGCGCGACGCCTGGCGGAACAGCGACGAGTTCTCCGTCGCCTTGAGGCCGCCGCCGATAAGCCGGCGCACCAAGAATCGCAGGTGCGTCACGAAGCGCACGTAGGCGTAGCCCGAGCGGTCGATGGGCTTGCCCATCTGCTCCTCCACGATCTCGGTCACCGCCTGGATGGCGGCGGTGCTCTTCATCACGAAGTGCAGGTCCTGGCTTCTGCCCATGCCGTCGATTTCGGCGTTGACGATATGCAGCGCGATGGAGGTCGCCTCGCTCTCGGGGAGCTCGACCCCGCAACGGTCCTCCACGATCTTGAGGCCCTTCAGGCCCACCTCGTGCTCGCGCGGGTAGACGTAGGCGACCTCGAACTGCAGCGGGTTGGCGGCGACGGGCGCGCCCTCCTCGCGGTTGAGCGAGAACTGCAGGTGGTCTCCCAGGATGAAGGGCAGGTTGGGCGAAAGCGAGCAGTCGAGGACCACCCGGGCGAGCTCCGCGATATCGGAGGCCGCCAGCAGCACCTCGTCGGACAGCGACTTCGCGGCGCCTGCGACGGTCTCGTCGACTGATCTGAAGACGCGCTGAATCTGGGATTCGTCCTCAAGCTCATAGGGCATCTCGGGGAACCCGATGCCGCGCCCGAAGACAACAATCTCGTCGCCGGCGTCCTCGGCGAGGGCGACGTTGTTGTTGATCTTCTTGATGATGAGCATGAAAAAAACTCCTCCAGTCATCCGCTGCGCATAGCCCGGAACCCGAGTGGCCCCCGACGTCCGTGCGCGCGTGATGCCTCCCGAGGAGTAACAAGTGCGCTAAGCACGGTTGAGAGTTTAGCGAAATATGGAGGAGTTGTATAGCCCGCACCCTGACATGGGGTGAACGGTCAGTTTTGAGCGGTGAACGGTGTTTCGCCTGATGGATTGTTTATGTGCGAACCACCGTTCCACCGGTTATCTCCAGGGCGGCGGAGCCGTGTTTCGGGCCCCCGCGCCCTGTTGTCACGCCTCGATGAGGCCCAGGTGCACGAACGCGTTCCAAAGGCCGTCGTCATCCACGTCGGTGGTGACCCAATCGGCCGCGGCCTTCGCCTCCTCTCCGCCCGAACCCATGCAGACGCTTTGCGCGCAGCACTCGAACATGGGGATATCCACCTTGGCGTCGCCGAGCGCGATGGTATCGGCCCGATCGGCGCCCAGGTGCTCGAGGAGCACCTCGATAGCGTGCGCCTTGGTGATGTCCTGCACGCCCAGGTCGCCGAAAAGGGCGTGCTCGCCCTTGCCGCCCCAGGTGCCGGCCTTGAGATCGGGGAACTCCTTGATCGAGTCCAGATGGTCCTGATAGCTCGAGAGGATGAAGCTCACCTTGTTGAGGTCGTCGCGGTAGAGCTCGCCGCCGTAGATGAGCTTGTCGAGGAACCTGCTCGAGGTCTCCTCGGCATCGTCGTCCGCGGCGCCCTTGCCCTTGGCGTAGGCGTGCATGACGGGCGGGGCGACCTCGCGGAACCGCTCGCTCGCGAAGAGCCCGTTGTTGCTCTCTAGGTAGAACTCCAGACCGCGCTCGTGCAGCCAGTCCACAATATGGCGGCACTGCTCGGGGGTGATGAGCTGGTGCATCACCACCTCGTCGGCATCCTCCACATAGCAGCCGTTGCCGCCGATCATGCCGTCGAAACCGATCTCCCAGATCTCGAGCGGGTTCTCGGCCTTGGAGCGGCCGGTGCACATGTACACGCGGTGGCCGTGCTCGCGCGCGAGCTTGATCGCGCGCTTCGCGGACTCGGGCACCTGGCCCTCGTAGTCGGTGAGCGTGCCGTCGACGTCGACGAAGACGATTTTCTTGTCGGACATCACATCTCCTTCTCTAATCAAGCCCTGAGGCCCCATTCGACTGGATAATCTTCTGGTACGCGAAGAAGCTGTCCTTGCGGCTGCGGGCGCACGTGCCCGTTCCGTCGTCGTGCTTGTCCACGTAGATGAAGCCGTAGCGCTTGCGCATCTCGCCCGTGCCGGCGGAGACCAGGTCGATCGGGCCCCACCAGGTGTAGCCGATGAGGTCCACGCCGTCGTCGATCGCCTCGCCCATGGCGCGCACGTGCCGCTTCAGGTAGTCGATGCGGTACGCGTCGTGGATGGAACCGTCCTCCTCCACCTTGTCGTAGGCGCCCATGCCGTTCTCCACCACCATGAGCGGGATCTGGTAGCGCGCGTAGATCTGGTTGAGGGCGTAGCGCAATCCGGTGGGATCGATCTGCCAGCCCCAATCGGTGCTCTCCAGATAGGGGTTCTTGCCGCCGAAGACCATGTTGCCCTGGGTCATCTCCATATCGGCGTGCGTTCCCACGGTGCTCGACATGTAGTAGCTGAAGGTGTAGAAGTCCACCTTGCCGGCGGCGATGTCGTCGAGGTCGCCCGGCTCCATCGCGAGCTCCACCCCGTGCTCGCGCCAGTAGCGGCGCGCGTAGAACGGGTAGGCGCCGCGCACCTGCACGTCCGAGCAGTACCAGTTCATGCGGTTCATCTCGCACTCGTTCGCCCACACGTCCGCCGGATCGCAGGTGGCGGCGTAGGACAGGATGAAGCAGTCCATGTTGCCCATCTTGAGCTCGGTATTGGTCTCGTGCGCGTAGCGCACCACGCGGCCGCTCGCCACGAACTGATGGTGGAGCGCCTGATAGCATTGCTGCGGCGTGACCTCGATACCCGAGGACGGCCCCTCATAGCCGCGGATGAGCCCCGTGGACATCATGGCGCCGAGCGCCGAGGTGCCGGTGTTGATCTCGTTGAAGGTGAGCCACATGCGCACGCGGTCGTGGTAGCGGTCGATCACGCAGGTGGCGTAGCGGTAGAAGAGCTCGATGAGCTCGCGGCTCTCCCAGCCGTTGTACTTCTCGACCAGGTGATAGGGCATCTCGTAGTGCGAGAGCGTGACGAGCGGCTCGATGCCGTGCTCGCGGCAGCAGTCGAAGACGCGGTCGTAGAAGGCCAGGCCCCGCTCGTTCGGGGTCTCCTCCTCACCCGTGGGGAAGATGCGGCTCCAGCTGATCGACATGCGGAAGACCTTGAAGCCCATCTCGGCGAAAAGGGCGATGTCCTCCTCGGAGTGATGGTAGAAGTCGATGCCGTCATGGTTGGGGTAGAGCTTATTCGGGTCGATGTCGCGCGTGATCTCGCGCGGGCGCTCGAAGCTGCCGCCCATGAAATGGTCGTCGACGCTGGGTCCGCGCCCGTCGACGTCCCAGGCGCCCTCGAACTGGTTCGCCGCCGTCGCGCCGCCCCACAGAAACCCTTCGGGAAATACCACCGCCATGCAAAACCGCCCTTCGCGATCCGCGGATGGGCATCCGCGGGGTCACTCGTTTGCCACCGCGTTGCCACCGCTATGGTATGAGTACGATATTGACACGTTCAGTATGCCCTCACATCCATGAGGGGACAAGCCGTTTGCGCATGTTGGAAACGATTTGAATCCATTGACGATAGAATCAAGGTGATTCTTGATACTTTTTGATATTCGTTTTGCTACGCTGAGAGAGACAGTGGAACCGAAATCCTCGTCATAGGAGGTGACGGGCGCGAACAGGCCCGGTCGATATGGACATCGCACAACGCATTCGCAGGGCGAGAAACCTCACCCCCACCGAGCAGCACCTTGCCATGACCGTACTCACCCTGGGCGAGCGCGTGCAGGGCTACACCATCAAGGAGCTCGCCCAGACGAGCGCCACCTCGGTGGCGACCATCCACCGGCTCTGCCGTAAGCTGGGACTCGAAGGCTTCAAAGAGCTCAAGGTCGAGCTCGCGCGCGGCTACGCGCGCGGCGCGGCGGCACCGGTCGATGTGGACGTGGACTTCCCCTTCAACGCCGACGAGCGCGCCGACGCGATCGCACCGCGCATGGCGCTGCTCTACGAGGAGACCCTGCGCGAGACGCGCGAGGTGCTCTCGCTTCGCGCCATCGACCACGCCGCCCGGCTCATCGATGCTGCCAAACAGGTGGATATCTACGCCTGGTCGCACAACGCCTATCCCGCGGAGCTCTTCAGCGACCGCCTGCTCAGCGTGGGCAAGCAGAGTGCCTTCTATTGCGATATGGAGCGCGAGACCCGCATGGCGCTCGCTGCGGGCAGCGCTCACGTGGCACTCTTCGTCTCGTACTCCGGCCTCTCGCCGTTCATCCCGCGCATCCTGCCCCTGCTTATCGAGCGCGGCTGCCCGGTGATCCTGGTGGGCACCGTGCACGCCCAGCGACGTCATCCCGGTCTGGACGAATACCTGCTGGTCAGCGACCACGAGAGCCTGAGCAACCGCATCGCGCAATTCGCGAGTCACATCTCGGTCCAATACGTGCTGGACACGCTGTTCAGCTGCTACTTCGCGCGGGACTACCAGCGTCATATAACCTATCTCGAGCAGGCGCTCCCCTACGCGAACCTCTCGCTCGCCGCCGGCCGCATCCCGCGTCCCACGGGGGACGCCGAGGGCTCATCGGGATCGAGCGACGCGACGCTCTTCCTCCTGCAGCAGACGAAGTAGGCAAGGCGGCAGGCAAGACGGCGGAGCCTGAAAACAGAACGGCGCCCGCACCGGTTCATCCGGGCGGGCGCCGCTTCCAACCTGTCGACGGTTTTCGGAAGGGCCGTTACTCGCGGTTGCCGAACAGCTGCAGCAGGCGCAGGAACACGTTGATGATGTCCAGGTACAGGTCGATCGCGAACCACAGCGCGTTTGAGAGCGTGGGCTCGGCGGTCGCGGCGCGGTGCACGTCGTAGCCGATGAACCCGCAGAAGATGAGAACGACCACGATATCGGTCACAGACTGTTGAATGCCCATGAACGCGAGCACGACCTCCATGAGGACGATCGCTAGAAGCGCCAGGCAGAGCACCCCGATGATCCGCTCGAAGACGCGCGGGAAGGCGATGCCCGCCATACCGAAGACGACCATGATGCCCGCCGTCGCGGTGAAGGCGGTCTGGATGGACTCGAGCGAGTACATCGACAGCGCGAACGAGGTGGTGAAGCCGAAGGTCACGCTGAAGAGGATGTAGCCGATCGCAGAGAGCACGAGGTTCTCCTTCGCGCGGCCGATGCTCATGGTGATGAGGCCGCCGATCGTGCCCGCGAGCGTGAGCATCAGGAACATGAACGCGTTGCGCCCCAGCCAAACCATGAACTGCATGGTGCCGGTGAGCGTGGAGCACACGCCCATCACGCCGAAGGAGAGGACGATGAGCCCCGCGAGCACCAGGTTGTACATCCTGCGGGAGATCAGACGGGGAGCGGGACGCTCCTGGTAGATGGGGCCGTCATACTGGCCGTTGTAGCGTTCGAGCTCGTTCATATGAGCCTCCTATCCACGGTGACGGGCGCGCGGCGCGCCCGCATGAAGACGAGATGGTCTTCCTATGGTACCCGATTGCAGGCAGTTCTCGCACATCGACGCCCGGCTGCCGCAAGATGGGCGGATCCCGTTGCCCGAATGAATCCCGTTGCACGGGTCCGCGACGAGCTCCCCCGAGCTGCCCGCAGGCAACGCGGCGGTGCCGGTCAGCCCAGCGGATTCAGGAGGTCTTTGAAGGCGAAACCGAACCGCTCCCCGAGCGCGGGCTCGAGCACGAGCACGCTGCAGTTGCCCATGCGCTTGCCGCCGAGGTGCTCGGCCACCCCCATGGCCCGCATGAGGCGCATAAGGATGCCGCCGTGAGTGACGCAGAGCACCTGGTCGTGGCCCGGACGCCCCAAGATCTCGCGCAGCGTTCCCAGGTAGCGCTCGCGCGCCTGCTCCTCGCTCTCGCCGCCGAAGGGCACGAAGAACTCGGACGGGAACGGATGGCGGTCGATATCCTCGGTGAGCCCCTCGAACGCGCCGAAGTAGGACTCCTTCAGGCCCTTCGTGCGCTCATAGGGCTGCCCGGGGAACGCGAGCTCCATGGTGTCGCAGGCGCGCTCCGAGGTACTCGAGTAGAAATGGTCGAACCGATACCCCTGCTCGCGCAGCCAGGCACCGGCGTCGCGCGCCTGCTGGATACCCCGTTCCGTGAGCGGGGAATCGCACCAACCCTGCTTGCGCCGCAGCACGTTGAAGAGCGTCTCCCCGTGACGCATAAGGTAGATCCGCGACATGTGCCTCCTCCCATCGCGCCGCGACCCTAGCGGGCCCGGTGCCGGTCGATGAATCGCTGGATGATATTCGCAACGCCCGCGGCATCGTTGATGTCGACGAAGGGCGTCGCGCCGGCTCGCTCGGCGAGCGCGTCGTTGGCGGCGAGCGCGACGGTGCCGTCGTCAACCAGGTCGAGCGAGTCGCGACCGCGCAAGCGGTCGACCCCGGAGCGCGCCACCACCACGTTGGGCAGGCCCGCCGCCTTGTAGCCCTCGACGAGCACGACGTCGACATCCGTATAGCGCGCGAGCAGGTGCTCGAGCGGCAGCTCGGAATCGGTGTCCGCGTACTCCGCATAACGGTCCGCGGAGACGATCCCCACGTGCTTGCTCCCCGCCCGGGCATGGCGCCAGGAATCCTTGCCGGGAACATCGATGTCGAACCCCGCGTGCCCGTGGTGCTTCACGGTGCCCACGCGCACGCCGCGGGCGGAGAGCTCGGCGATGACCTTCTCGACGAGCGTCGTCTTGCCCGAGTTCTGATAGCCGATGAACGCGATGGCGGGCGCCGGCGGGCACGGGGCGGCAGGAGTCGGCTCCATGACCTCGAGTGCGCCCCCGATCTTTGCGGAGGCGTCTGCCAGGGCGGCATCGAGCTCATCGGTGAACGCAGGGGCCGCCACGCGCTCCCACAGCCCGCTGCGACCGCCCTCCTTGCGCAGCAGCCGCACGTCCACGATCTCCATGCCGCGGTCGACCGCCTTGCACATGTCGTAGATGGTGAGGCACGCGACCGACGCCGCGGTGAGCGCCTCCATCTCAATCCCGGTGACGCCGGTGACGCCGCAGGTCGCGCGCACGCGGAAACCCACACGGCTGTCCGCGCGGGCGGGAGCGAAACCCGCGGACGCCCCGAGGCCGCCCGCATGAGGGCCCGCCGCCCGAGCCGCGTCCGCCTCCTCGGGCGAGGCGATGGGCTCGATCTCCACCTTCGCCTTGGTGATGGGGAGCGGGTGGCACATGGGAATGAGGTCGCTCGCGCGCTTGGCCGCCATGATGCCCGCCACGCGTGCGCAGGCCAGCACGTCGCCCTTCTTGGCGCGGTCCTCGAGCACCATCGAGCGCGTCTCGGGGTGCATGAGGATGGTCCCCTCGGCGATCGCCGTGCGCTTGGTGACCGCCTTATCGGACACATCGACCATCCGCACGTCGCCTTTCGCATCCACGTGCGTGAGCTTGTCGCGATAGGCGTCTCTCGTGGTCGGGGTTCCCGCGGTATCGGTCATCTGGATCAGCCTCCGATCTGGGACATGAAACGCTCGGTGCCCTCGATGGCCTGGTGCTCCTGCGGCTTATGGGCGACCGCGTCGCGCCAGATCGCGCGCACGCGCGCGTCATCGCCGGCACGGAGCGCCGCGCGCACCTGGTATTCCGCATCCGAGAACAGGCAGGGACGGATGGCCCCGTCGGCGGTGAGGCGCATGCGATTGCACGAGCTGCAGAAATGGTTGGACATGGCGGAGATGAAGCCCACGGTTCCCTCCGCACCCGGGAAACGCCAGTAGGCAGCCGGGCCCGCGCCCGCCGGCTCGCCGCCCGATGCGACCGGTTCGAGGGCACCGATACCCGCAGCGACCCCCGCCTCCGAGATGCGCGCACGGAGCTCGGCGGAGGGCACGGTATCGCTTGCATCCCACGCGGCGGCATCGACCGATCCCGGGCAGTGCGGGTCGATGGCGCCTGTCCCGCCGGCCATGCCCGGCCCGTCGCCCTCGCCCATCGGGGAGGTGGGGGCGGCTCCTTCGGAGACATCGCGGGCGCGGTCGGCGCCCGTCGTCTCGTCACCGATGGGCATGTACTCGATGAAGCGCACATGGACGGGACGATCGAGCGAGAGCCTGGCCAGGCCGAAGACGTCCTGGTCAAGCCGGCGCACCACCACGCAGTTCACCTTCACGGGATGGAATCCGTACCCAAGCGCCGCATCGATGCCCGAAAGCGTCTGCTCGAGGCGCCCCAGGCGCGTGATCTCGCCGAACTGCGCGGGGTCGAGCGTATCGAGCGAGATGTTCACCCGGTCGAGCCCCGCCTCCTTGAGTGCGGGCGCGAGCCGGGGCAGGAGCGCCCCGTTGGTGGTAAGCGAGATGTCCTCAATCTGGGGGATCGCGCGGATCGCGCGCACGAGCGGCACGATGCGATGGGAGACGAGCGGCTCGCCGCCCGTCAGGCGCACGCGGCGCACGCCCTCGGCGGCGACGAGCCCCACGAAGTGCGCGATCTCCTCGGCACGGAGCAGCTCGTCATGTGCGCGCGGGGGCACGCCCGCCTCCGGCATGCAGTACACGCACCGGAAGTTGCATTTATCGGTCACGGCGATGCGCAGGTAGGTGATGGTGCGGCCAAAGCCGTCATGTAGCGCGCAGGTATCCAAACGCTCGCCCTCCGTCGCGGCACCGGCCCGCCGACCGGCGCCGAATTATACTCACCCGAGCATCATACCGCACCGATAGAGCCCTCCTGTGCAATTCGGAGCTTAGTGAGTGCGGCCCCGAGCGAATCGTCGCAAAACGGCAGAAGCCGAGGAGCAGAATCCTGCGAAAACGCCCCTTTTCGAAGGCGGCCACACCCGTAATTCCAGAACACCGCACTCACTAAGCCCCCAACTGCACACCGACCCCCTATAGAGGTGCGGTGCGCGTCATAGGCAGCGGGCACCGCCACGCGCGCCGTCAGTCGAGCTCCTTCAGGCCCTGGCACAGCTGCCAGTACTCGCCATGAAGCGCATAGAGCTCGTCATGCGTGCCGCGCTCGATGATGCGGCCGCGGTCGAGGACCATGATCGCGTCGGCATCGCGCACGGTGGAGAGGCGATGCGCGATCATGAACGTGGTGCGCCCCTCCATAAGCTGCCTCATGCCGCGGCTGATGAGCATCTCCGTGCGGGTGTCGATTGAGCTCGTGGCCTCGTCCAAGATGAGCACGGGCGGATCGGCCACCGCGGCGCGGGCGATCGCGATAAGCTGGCGCTGGCCCGCCGAGAGGTTCGCTCCGTCGGAGGTCACCATCGTGTCGTACCCCCGGGGCAGACGGCGGATGAAGCTATCGGCGTTGGCGACGCGCGCCGCGGCGCGGACCTCCTCGTCGGTGGCATCGAGCTTGCCGAAACGGATGTTCTCGGCGACTGTCCCCGTGAACAGGTGGGTATCCTGCAGCACGATGCCCAGCGACGAACGCAGCGCGTCCTTGCGGATATTCTTGACGTTGATGCCGTCGAAGGTAATCTCGCCCGCCTGGATGTCGTAGAAGCGGTTGATGAGGTTGGTGATGGTGGTCTTGCCCGCCCCCGTCGAACCCACGAAGGCTATGGTCTGCCCCGGTTTCGCGAAGAGGTTGATGTCGTGCAGGACCTCGTGACCCGCCGTGTAACCGAAGCTCACGTCGTGGAAGCGCACGTCCCCGCGCAGCGGCAGCGCGTCCACGGCGACGACGGTCCCGTCCTCCGCGAGCGCGGTCTTCTCCACCACAGCGCCCGCCTCGATCGCCGCGGCATCGGCTGCGGGCGCCGCGGCGGTCTCACACGGCGACGCATCCGACCTGCCACCTGAAGCCCCCTTCGCAACGGGCACGAGCGCACCCCAGGCGCCGACTCCCCACCCTGCGGGGATTCGCCAGGCCCAGGTTCCCTTACCGGTCTGCTCGAGCGTTACGCGGCCGTCGTCCACCTCGGGCACCTCCTGCATGGCGGCGAAGACGCGCTCCGCGCCGGCAAGCGCCGAGAGCAGGAAGTTCGACTGCTGCGTGAACTGGTTGATAGGCATGCAGGTTTGGCGCACGAACACCAGGTAGCTCGCGAGGGCGCCCACGTCGATGCGGCCGCTGATCGCCATCCAGCCACCCAGCACCGCCACCATGGCGTAGTTCACGAAGCTGATTGACACGACCGCCGGGATCATCGATGCGGCATACGCCTGGGCCCCGGTGCCGGCCGCGCGCAGGCGCTCGTTCTTGTCGCGGAAGGCATCCAGGTTGGCGGCCTCGCGGTTGTGGACCTTCACGACCTTCTGGCCGGTGACCATCTCCTCGATGTAGCCGTCCATCTCGCCGAGGACCGTCTGCTGCCGTTGGTAGTACCGGCGGCTGCGACGGGTGGAGAAGGCGATGTAGCCGAACATGGCGATATAGCCCACGACCACCACGAGCGAGAGCTGCCAGCTTAGGATGAAAATCATGACGAGCGTGCCCACCATCTGGATGAAGCTCTGGATGACCAGGGCGAAGCTGTTGTTCATGGCTTCCGCCACGGTGTCCACATCGTTGGTGAAGTAGCTCATGATGTCGCCGCGGTTGCGCGCGTCGAAATAGCTGAGCGGCAGCCTCTGGATATGCGCGAACAGGTCGCGCCTGATATCCACCAGCACCTTCTGGGCGGCGTGCACCATGATCTGCGAGTAGCCGAGCGCGGTGATCACGCCGGTGGCGTAGACCGCTGCGGTAACGACGATCCAGCCGGTGAAGCCCTGCATATCGCCCTCCGCGAGCGCGTCGACCACGGGACGGATCATGTAGGTTCCCACCAGGTTCGCCACGGCCGATATCGCGACGAGGACCGCCACCGCCAGGAACAGCAGCCTATGGCGCCCCATGTAGGCAAGGAGCTCGCGGGCGGTCTTCCCCAGGTGCTCGGGGCGCTTTCCCGGTGCCGGCATCAGCGCTCGCCCCCTTCCTGCTCCCCTTCCGGGGCATAGATCTGCGAGGTGTAGATCTCGCGGTAGATGGCGCTTTCGCGCATGAGCTCGTCATGCGTGCCCACAGCCGAGACGCGGCCGTCGTCGAGCACCACGATCTGGTCGGCGTGCTCGACCGAGGCGACGCGCTGGGCGATGATGATCTTCGTCACGCCGGTGAGCTCGGCGAGGGCGGCGCGGATCTGCGCGTCGGTGGTCATATCCACCGCGCTCGTCGAGTCGTCGAAGATGATGACCCGGGGATGCTTGAGGAGCGCCCGCGCGATGCACAGGCGCTGCTTCTGCCCGCCCGACACGTTGACGCCGCCCTGGCCCAGGTCGTAGTCGAGGCCTCCCGGCAGACGATCCAAAAACTCATCCACGCGCGCCGCGCGGCACGCGGCGAGCATCTCCTCGTCGGTGGCGTCCGCATCGCCCCATGCGAGGTTCTCGCGCACCGTGCCGGTGAACAGGACGTTCTTCTGCAGCACGATCGCCACGGCGTCGCGCAGCGCCTTGAGGTCGTAGTCGCGCACGTCGCGCCCGCCCACGAGTACACGTCCCTCGCTCGCGTCGTACAGACGCGGGATGAGCTGCACGAGCGTCGATTTGCCCGAGCCGGTGCCGCCCAGGATGCCGACGGTCGAGCCCGCCGGGAAGGAGAGCGAGATGTGCTCGAGCACGTTCTCGCCGGCGTCGGCGCGGTACTTGAACGAGACATCCTCGAAGACCACCTCGCCCGTGGCCACCTCGTCGACGGCATCGGCGGGGGACTCGAGCGTGACCTGCTCGTCCAGCACCTCGGCGATACGGTGGATGCTCGCCAGCGAACGGGTGAGCAGCAGGAAGACGTTCGAGATCATGAGCAGCGAGTTCATGATCTGCATCACGTAGGAAAGGAAGCCCGTGAGCTCGCCCACCTGGAGCCCCCCGGCCGTGATCATCTGGCCGCCGAACCACATGATGAGGGTGGTCGCCGTGTACAGCGAGGTGTACAGCACGGGCATGTTGAGCACCGCCACACGGAAGGTGCGCTCGCTGGTCTGCGCGAGGCCCTCGTTGACCTTGGCGAAGACCTCGCACTCGTAGTCGCCGCGCACGTAGGCCTTCACGGCGCGCACCGCGGTGAGCATCTCCTGCACCACGTCGTTCAGCTTGTCGACCGTCTTCTGCAGGATCGCGTAGCGCGGCCCCACGTAGCGGGTGATCGCCGCCACGGCGACGGCCATGGCGGGGACCACGAAGACGAAGACGAGCGCGAGCTCGGTGTTGAGCCAGAACGCGAACGTGAAGCCGATGAGCAGCATCACGGGACCGCGCACGAGCGGCCTGAAGCCCGCGTTGAGCGCATTCTGGATGACGGTGACGTCGGTGGTCATACGCGTGACGAGCGACGAGGTCTCGAAGCGGTCGAGGTTCTCGAAGGAGTAGCGCTGCACGCAGGCGAACTCGGCCTCGCGCAGGCGCGCGCCCAGGCCGTAGGTCGCCCGCGCCGCGAACCGCGCGTAGCCCAGACCCGTCGCGAGCGCGGCGAGCGCGCAGATCACCATGAGCACGCCCTGGTTGAAGATGTAGGCCAGGTCGCGGTTCGCCACGCCCACGTCGATGATATCCGCCATGAGCAGCGGGATGATCATCTCCAGCGAACTCTCTACGACGACGAGCAGCATGCCTGCCGCCGCGTCGAGCTTATAGGGACCCAGGTAGCCCAGGATGCGACGGATCTCATGCATGGTCGGTCGCCCCCTCGTCGGCGTCTGCACCCGTCATCGCCGCGCCGTCCGCGAGGCGCTTGCCGTACGCACGCAGGTTGGTGTGGGCGCGCCGCAGGTAATCGGCGAAGGCGTCGCGCTCCGCCGGGGTGAAGCCGGTGAGCATCGCCTCGGCCTCCTCGCGGCAGGCGGCGTTCCACGCGCACGAGACGCGCTTGCCCTCCGGCGTGAGCGCGACCTCCTTCGAGCGGCGGTCGCGCGCACTGGGCGTGATCTCCACAAATCCCTTGCGCTCGAGCGCATCGAGCATGCGCGACACCCCCGCGGGGTCAAGCTCGTAGTAGTCGGCGAGCTGGCGCGGGGTGGCGGCTCCGTATTCGTCCAGGTAGCTCAGCAGCTTGGGCTGGCCGGTACCCAGCCCGATGCTTGCCATATAGGGGTGCATGAGCTGCTTCTGCGCATGGCTCGCCCGAAACAGCAGGGTGCGGTAGGCAGCGTAGTCCACCGGAGGCTCGCCCGTCTCTCCCACGGCTCCTCCTTTTGTTGACTTATCAATAATTGACAAGTCAAGTATTAGGACAACTCCCTCTGTTTGTCAACCGATTGCGCGCATCGATAGCGGCATGGCCGACCATCGAGCCTAGAGCGCCCGATAACGCAGATGGGGATTGTTCTTCACCGAGCTCGTGGGTGCGAGCCAGCCTTCGGCAACAAGATTCTTGAGCGCTTTCAAGATGGTCGGTCGCGACCTACCTGTCTCGCGCACGAGCTCGACGGTGCCCGCCTCCCCTTCGCGCTTCACGACCTCAAGGATGTCGCGCTCGAGCGCGTTCATCAACGTGGGCAGATGATAGGTGCCGCTCATGCGAACCACACCGCGCCCCGTCGGCCGTGCCGGATTAGGCTCCGAACGCTCGGCATCGCGGAAGAGCCCGTCACCCGGACGAACGCCATCCGGCCCATAGAGCGTGAGCGAGAACCGCGAGATGCTGTTGCGCGGCAGCGGCTCGGGCAGACCTGCCTCGGCAAAGGCACGGCGCATCGAGCGAAAACCGCTCCCCTGATTCTCAGCCAGGTATCCACCGGTTTCCTGCGGCGTGCTCTCCAAGATTGCCGCGAGACGGCTGTTGCGGCGTGAGCCGGGCACCTCACCACCCAAGGCGTCGATGGTCACCGTGCCGAACAGCCCTCCCGGGTTGACGATCTCCATGCGGTCGGGAAACAGGTCGACATGGATCGAGCTACCCAGCGCCTCAGGAGAATAGTCGCGGTGCATGACGGCGTTCACCAGCGCCTCGCGCACCGCATCAAGCGGGTAATCGGGAACATCGCGCCGGTAGAGCCCGTCGATGCGCGCGCCGGTGCGCATGTTGCGCACAACCGCGGACATCGCCTCCTCGATCATGGCCGCTGCCCCTCCTACGCAGGTGCGCGCATCGACGAATCGCCGACCATCCGGAGCCGGCTCGTCGCGCACCGATGTGTAGTAGCTCGTGAAGGCGATCGTAAGCGCGGGATAGAACTCCTGCGGGTACAGCCCCAACGCCACGAGGCCGCCGAGCGTGGGGCGCAAGTCTCCCGCAGCGTCGCGTGCGGCGATACCGAGCTTGATAAGCGTCTCGTCGCGGTCGAGCTGGGCAAAATAGCGCGGATGCAGAGACTTCTCTCGCGCAATCACACCAGAGAGCGCCTGCTCATCAAGATCCGAAAGCGCCGCCTCCCCCACGATGCGGCAATCGTGACGCGGCTGCTCGCGTTCCTCGAATAACCGGTCGACCTCGTAGGCAGAAAGCCGGCGATCACCGTCCCCGGTGCGAATATACGATCCGGAGTACCTGCCCTGCCGCGTGACAAAGCAGGGTTTATCACGCGGGCGCAGCTCGTCGACGGTCACCACAAGCACCGGCGCGCCCTCAAACAAAACCACATCCATCATGGGATGGACCGCCGGCGTCAACTCCTCGCAGCATACGCGAGCAAGTGCGTCTTGGATTGCACTCGCATTGAAACCCGGGGCAGGTGTGAACCCCGCCTTCTCGTCGAGACCGAGGATAAGCATGCCGCCGCACCCGTTGGCAAACCCCGTGAGCGTGCGGCCGATATCACGGGTAAGGCCGCCGGCGCACGCCTTGACCTCGCAGCGGCCGGTATCCGTTCTTGCCGCACGCATGCGCGCCACCAAACCAACCAGCGCGCGCTCGTTCATAACCGGCATCATGTGCGTCACCCCCGTACCCTTGTGAGAGTTTACTAGTAACTTTACTAGTAAATATCGCACGTGACCAGCGAAGGAGGACTCCGACGCTTCAGCTTAAAGTGCGGTCGTTGGGGTTGCGCTTCCCAGGAGGATGAGCTTCCGATAGCCGGCAAGCGCGGCGATACCGGCATCGTCAGACGGGGCTTCGCGGCAAGGTTACGCGGCGGGCACCTCGCCGGTCGCCATGATCTGGGCGAGGTCGTCCTCGGAAAGCACCGGCACGCCCAAGCTCTCAGCCTTGGCGAGCTTGGACCCCGCCTTCTCGCCCGCGACCACGTAGCTCGTCTTCTTGGAGACCGAGCCGGTGACCTTGGCGCCGAGGGCCTTGAGGACGCTTCCCGCCTCGTCGCGCGTGAAGCGCGTGAGCGCCCCGGTGAGCACGAAGGTGAGTCCGGCCAAAGGCTGCGCCTGCGTGAGCTCGGCAGACACCCCCGCCTCCTCGGCGAACGCCGCATCCGACCCGGAGCCGCCAAGATCCTCCTCGAGCGTGAGCCCCGCCACGCGCAGGCGCTCCAGTACCGCAAGGTTCTCGGGCACCGCGAAGAACTCCTTCACGGACGCCGCGATCTTGGGACCGATGCCCTCGATGGCGGCGATATCCTCCTCGCTCGCATCGATGAGCGCGGGCAAGTTGAGGAAGCGCGCGGCGATGAGCTCGGCGACGCTCTTGCCCACGTGCCGGATGCCCAGGGCGAAGAGCGCGCGGGAGAGCGGCTGCGCCTTGGAACGCGCGAGCTCGTCGACGACCTTGCCCGCGATGATGGCGCCCAGGGGGATGGGGTCGCCAGCCTTAATGCCGCGGCGCTTGTTATCCGCCTGGTAGGTGCGCCCGGTGTCGAGCGCCGCCACCTGATCGACCGTGAGCCGGTAGAAATCGGACACATCGTGCACGAGCCCGGCCTGGATCAGCTTGTCGATAAGCTCGTCGCCCACGCCGTCCACGTCCATGCAGCCGCGACTGACCCAATGCGCCAAGCGCTCCTTCAGCTGCGCGGGGCAGTCGATGGAGACGCAGCGGTACGCGACCTCGCCCTCCTCGTGCACCACGGGCGCGCCGCAGGCGGGGCAGGTCGCGGGCATCTGGTACTCGACCGCGTCCGCAGGCCGCTTCTCGAGCACCGGGCCCACGACCTCGGGGATCACGTCGCCCGCCTTGTGGACGACGATGGTATCGCCCACGCGCACGTTCTTGCGGCGGATCTCGTCGATGTTGTGGAGCGTGGCGCGCGCGATGGTGGAACCCGCGACCGTCACCGGGTCGAACTCGGCCACCGGCGTGAGCACGCCCGTGCGCCCCACCTGAATGCGGATCTCGCGCAGGACGGTCGTCTTCTCCTCGGGCGGGAACTTGAAGGCGATGGCCCAGCGCGGCGCGCGCGCCGTGAAGCCGAGCTCGTCTTGCTGCGCGAAGCTGTCGACCTTCACCACCACGCCGTCGATGTCGTAATCCAGGTCGCCGCGGTGCGCGAGCGCCTCGGCGCAGAAGGCGTGGACCTCCGCCGGCGTGGCGCAGCGCCGCACGTTGGGGTTCACCGAGAACCCGGCATCGCGCAGCCACTGCAGAAACTCGTGCTGCGATCCCACGTGCAGCGGCGCGGTATCGGCCACCGCATAGAGGAAGGTGGCCAGGTCGCGCCGCGCCGTGACCTTGGGGTCCTTCTGGCGCAGGCTTCCCGCGGCGGCGTTACGTGGATTGGCGAAGGGCGCGCGGCCCTCGGCATCGGCCTCCTCGTTCAGGCGGACGAAACTCCCCTTGGGCATGTAGACCTCGCCGCGCACCTCGATCACGCCCTCGCGGTCGGCACCCATATGGTCGAGCGCCGGGGCCGCCAGGTGCATCGGCACGTCCTTGATGGTACGGACGTTCAGGGACACGTCCTCGCCCGTGGTGCCGTCGCCGCGCGTCGCCGCCCGCACGAAGGCGCCGCCGCGGTAGGTGAGCGCCACGCCCAGGCCATCGATCTTGAGCTCGCAGGTGTAGGCGACCGACCCGGCGCCGAGCGCCTCCTCGGTGCGGGCCAGCCACTCGTCCAGCTCGTCGAGGTTCATGGCGTCGTCCATCGAGTACATGCGCGCCATATGGGTGACGGGAGCGAATTGCTCGGTATCCACGTAGCCGCCGCCCACGCGCTGCGTGTAGGAGTCGGGCGTCACAAGCTCCGGGTAGCGCGCCTCGATCTCCTGCAGCTCCACGAGCAGCTTGTCAAAAGCGGCATCGGTGATCTCGGGCGCGTCGAGGATGTAGTAGCGGTAGGCGTGGTAGTCGAGCTCGTGGCGAAGCTCCGCCGCACGGGCGGCAGCGGCGGCACGGTCGCCTGCGGCGTCCGCGGGCATCGCCGTGCCCTCGGGCGACGACAAGGGTTCTACCCGGTCCTCGCTCACGACCTCGCCAAACAGATTCTCCTGCTCCACGGTACCCTCCTCGTCACGGTTTTGCTGTCGTATAGGGTACCATTCCCGCGCGCGGCAGACTTCCCCGCTCTCGCTACGACGCCGCGGTCATGGCGAGGTAGACCAAGAGCATCAGAAGAGCGACCGAAAGCGGTATGACGGCGCGCAGCGCCTGCCAATTGGGCAGGACGAAGCGGTAGAGAATGTCGTCGGGCAGGTTCCGCTCCGGGTTCCGTCCCTCAAGGTAGGCCATGACCGCCACCGCGTCGCGGAGCTCATGGTCGTCCATAACCTTGCGGATGCAATGCCCTGCGGGCAGCTCGGCGATCAGCAGCACCAGCATGATGACGCTGATGGCAAGGTTCAACGCCTCCTTCGTGTAGTAGGCCTCGGAACCGTACTCGATCTCGAAGCCCCACAACGCCAGGGCAAGCCGTCCGAATAAACAGAGGAGGATGAAGACGAGGTCGAGCGCACCGTAGACCACGAGCGACACGAGCAGCCGATGACGGTCGGCCGCGGTCTCGTCCGCGAGCGTCACGGCCCCCTGCCCCATAAGAGCGTCCACTGAGATACCGAATGTCTCGGACAGGAGCTTCAAACTCTCCACGTCGGGCAGCGTGCGCCCGCCTTCCCAGTTGTTGATGGTCTGCCGCGAGACGTACACGCGATGCGCGAGCTCGCCCTGCGTCATGCCCGACCGCTCGCGCAGCTGGCGGATGTTCGCGCCGATGATGCGCGCCGTGCCCGCGAGACGCGTGGTGGCGACCGCCTCGGTATCCTCGGCACCGGCCGTAGCGACCTCCCGATCGGCATCGGGATCGGCGCCAGCGGCCGAAACCCGCCTATCCTGCCGTCTCGACATCGCGCCCTCCCGGCAAATCGTCCCCGAAGCTTCCTCGCCTTGTCGCCCGTACCGTAGCACACCCTCTGCACGCCCGGATCTGCAGGAACCCCGCAAATCGCCGAACGGTGTGTCAAAGAGCTTTGACACACCGTTTGAACAGAGGAAAGCTTCTGTATGAAGCCTGCTTCAGCTTCTGTTTCCGATTCAGTTCCCGCTTCGATCCCCATCCCCTATTCGAGATGTTCGGCACCGGGAGACCGGGTCGAAACCGGGAACCGGGCCGAGATCCGCCTCGGCCTCAGCGCTCGCCGTACACGGTGTCGCCGTCCTGCTCGTAGCAGATGGCAAGACCCAGAAGCGGTGCAATCTCGAACAGGCCGCCCACCACGTAGTTGATGGCGTAGAACGCGAGCACCTGCCATAGCAGCGAGAACTCGTGCTGGTTCAGCAGGGCATGGATGATGTTGCCGATGCCCTCGGGCGCGGTGAAGCCGGTGAGCAGGGCGCTGTAGGCGTTGTTGGCGAAGACCATCCACGCGACGAAGAGGATCGAGAGGCCCAGGAGCGGTGCCCAGTTGCGCGCGAGCAGCTTGAAGGAGCCGGCAAGCCAGGAGGCGAGTCCGCGGCGGCCGTCCAGCACGCAAAACGAGATCGCGGCGTTCACCAGCGTGAACACCATAGACACGCACATGGCGGCGAAGTAGGCGAGCTGCGCGTTGAACGAGAGCGCGATGAGCACCAGGTTCGAGAGAAGCGTCTGCGCGACCGAGAGCACGAGCACGATGACGGCAAGCAGCGGGAGCGCCCACAGGAAGCGGAGGACGGCGTCCTGCGTCATGCGCTCGCCGCGCACGCGGAGCAAAAAGACCGAGAACGCAAGCTGACTCACGAACATGTTCACCACCGACGCCGCCACGGTCCATCCCAACGTGCCCAAGGTGCTTCCGTAACCAAGGATCGAGGAGAGCAGCGAGAGGAAGAGCGAGCAAACGCTGCTGGCGACGAGGACGCCCAGCAGGCCGGGCACGTGGCCGCGGCGTACATCGGCCGCGGCGCGGCGCACGCGGTCGAAATCGTTCAGCTGCGTGCTGGAATCGAGGAAGTCGTTGTACGCACGGCGGATTCCCATGAAGCGCGCTCCTTCGTGAATCTGAGAACGTGGTGGGCACGGCCGCGGACGTTGCGGCGGCGTTCGGGATCGGACGGGTTGGAGAGCTGGTCGATCGAACACGCACCCCCGCGGACGCGCCGTACGAGCCCCTGCTCCGCCAGCGCCGTGAGGTCGTTGCGCGCCGTGACCTCCGAGACGCCGTACCGCGCGCAGACATCGGCGACGGTGATCGAACCCGTCTGCGCGATCCGGGCGATAATCTCGTTGCGGCGGACCTCGGCCGACGCACCCGCGATCGCAGTCCTTCGGCGGTCCGAGCCGCGCACGCCGGATGTCATAGCGCGTACCTCCCTCCTGGTGGACCTCGCAGCCGATTCTCCCACAACAGCGCGTAATTCGGTACCGACATCATCCTCGGACTGCAATCGACAGAATCGCGCTCAGTCTGTGGGACCGGCTTCCGGGCGGTCGAACTTGATGATGAGGCACATGTCCATCGCGCGGGCAAGGCGCTCGAGCGTGCGCATCGTCGGATTGCTGCCGCCGCGCTCCAGCTTACTGATGACCTCTTGTGAGATACCCGCGCGACGGGCCAGCTCTTCTTGCGTCATGCCGCACGTCTCACGTGCCCGCAAAAGCGCCCTCCCAAGTTCTACGGCCCCCCGATAACCGTCCCCGATCTCCCGCAGATAGAAACCGTCCTGCGTACTGCGCCCCTCACCAGACGTCAGAAGCTCGCATGGATCGTATTCGGAGAGGTCGTGCGCGCGCAGAATCTCGCCGATGTTCTGACGCGAGGGCGGCGCGATGCGTTCATCCACCCATGCACGCACCCAACGCGCGGGCACCTCGCGCTCGCCCGCTTCGATGAACGGTGCGAACATCATCGGCACATCCAAAGGCCCCGCATCTGGCGCCGCCTCGAATGCGAACTCCTGCTTGGACGGATCGTAACGCAGCAACCCGCATGGAATCGCGCCTGCCCGTTCTCCATCGATAAGCTCAAAGCGCCTCATACCACCGCCACCGCTCCCATATGATCTCCCAAATCTTATCGAGCACCTGCACGGGAGCGGTATCGTTCAGCCCATCCAGCAGAATCCTGCGGCTATCCTCCGTAAGCGGGTGTATGCCCGGCACCGGCGCGATCGCGCGAACGTTCTCCACGAGCAGCCGTGAACCGATGAAGTTCGTCGTAGCTACCGGGGACAGCGGGCTGAACGCCTCGATGCGCTCCAGATCATCGCCATAGGGCGCCACAAGTGACAAGCCGTTAATCCTGGAGCTTTCTGGTTATATCACGTTGGCCCATAGTTCACCGTTCACTAAACTGCAGCAATATATGTTTTATTATATATTGCTGCAGACAAGAAAGGAGGACGGAATCGCTTCCGCCCTCCTTAGGTATAGGCTCACGCCGAAGCTGTAAAGAAGCCTACTCTTGCGGCGCACCTTCGTCGTTGGATGCGGCGGCCTGCTCCTCAAGCCAGTCGGCACGACGTGCCAGACGCGACGCGATGCCGATGACGGCGGCCGGCACGACGGCGAGCAGGATGACGAGCAGCGGCGGGGCGATCAGATACATTCCCATGCGAGTACCCCCTTAGACGAACATGCCGCCGGCGATGCCCGCGACACCCGTGAAGGCGAGCGCCATAAGGGCGGCCGTGATGAGCGAGATGGGCATGCCGCGCAGGACGCCCGGGACGAGCGTCTCGTCGATGCGGTCGTGGATGTAGGCGAAGGCGACCACGGCGATGAAGACACCGAGGCCGGAGCCGATCGCCGTGCCGAGCGCCACGTCGTAGGTGGCGACATCGGGCGCGGCGGCCATCGCGAGCGGCACGGCGAGCACGCAGGCGTTGATGGCGAGCAGCGCGCAGACGCGGTAGATCCCCTGGCGCGCGGCGCGCGCCTTGGGCGCCGCGATGACGGTGCCGACCATGAAGATGACGGCCGAGCTGATAAGCAGGTAGACCATCGGCGCCAGGTAGGTCACGCCCCACGGGGCGAGGATACCGGCGTACACGGGCCAGCCGATGGCACCGGACGCGGCGGCGGCAAGGGCGAGCATGCCGCCGAAGCGCAGCGAATCCTGCGGGCGCTCGGCGACGAGCATAACCGCGACCATGCCGACAAGCTGACCGAACACGATGTTGTTATCGAGCGCGGCGGTGAAGAGCGCGTTCAGAAACTCCATTAGCGCTCACTCCCTTCCGTGTCGGCGGGAGCCTCGGCGAGCTCGCGGCTCTTGCGCGCGGCGTCGACCACCGAGTTGATGAACGTCGCGACGAGCGCGAGGACCAGAAGCGAACCCGCGGGCGTGCCGAAGATCGCGAAGGGCGAGGCCGCGAGCTCGTTCATGGTGAGGCCGAAGACCGCACCGGTGGAGAGCATCCCGTTGATGAAGCCCACGAACGCGAGCGACGCGAAGGCGCACACCGCGCTGAAGACGGCGGTGGCGACGGGCGAGCCGTCAAGCGGACCGCCGGTGAAGCCGTCATCGAAGATGAAGCAGGCGACGATACCGTTCAGGCTCGCGAGCGGCAGGTAGATGCCCAGATTCTGCGTCACAACCGGGTCGATGACGCGCGCGACGAACGAGACGAGCGTCACGATGGTGGCGCTCACGATAAGGAGCACCGGGATACGGGCGAAGACGCCCGTAATGGAGCGCAGCGGACGGGCGATCAGCGCCATCGCGATGATGGAGACGGCGCTCACCAGGCCGATGCCGATGCCGTTCTCGACCGACGTCGCCGCGGCGAGGCCCGTAAGAGAACCCGCGACCGCCAGGAAGGCAGGCGTGCGGACGAGTTTGGAGATGCGCTCGTCCTGCGCGCGCACCACGTTCTCGTTGAGTGCCATGTTAGTTACCTCCCAGCTGCGCATAGGCCTCGAAGGCGATGTTCAGGTTGGCGACAACCGCCTTGGAGGTGAAGGTCGCACCGGAGACGCCGTCGACATGGGTCTCGCCCGAGCCGGCCTCCTCGACCGTGAGGGTGCCGGTGGCGGAGAGGTCCGTGAAGGTGGCGAAGTAATCGTCGGTGAGCGCGTTGGAACCGATACCATCGGTCTCGTTCTCGGCGACGACCTGGATGCCGGTGACCGCACCGCCCGAGATGCCGATCATGAGCTCGACGTCGCCGGCATAGCCCGTGGAGGTCACGTCGAAGACGTAACCACCCGTATCGGCCTGGTAGACGGAGTTCAGGCCCTCAATCGAGGGGGCCGCGACCTCGGTAAACGAGGACGCCTCCGGGAAGAGCAGCGCGCGCTGGGCGCCGCCCTGGGCCTCGTCGAGACGCGCGTCGGCGTCGGCGAAGGCGGTGGAGCCCCACTGGCCCGCGAAGTACGCGGTCGACATCACGCCGCCGCACACCGCCGCCGCGACCAGCACGACCACGAAGGTATAGAGCGAGCCGTTGCGATGGCGGGCGATCCAGGAGAGCTTCTGGTTCTCGTTAGATGAGGGCATTCTTGACACCTCCCACCGGCTGCGTCCGCGTATAGCGGTCGATCAGCGGAACGAACATGTTCATGAAGAGGATGGAGAACGCCACGCCCTCGGGGGCGGAGGCGAACAGGCGCACGAGCGCGGTGATGAGGCCGCACCCGATACCGAAGATGATCTTGCCCCTGGGCGTCATGGGCGTCGTGGTGTAGTCCGTCGCCATGAAGAACGCACCGAGTGCCAGACCGCCCGAGAGCAGCTGGTAGATGATGTCCTCGCCGGCGCAACCGGTCACGATGGCCACCGTGGCGATGAAGGGCACCGTGGCCCAGCCGTCGACGACCTTGATCGCGAGCAGGAAGATGTAGCCCAAAAGCAGCGTCAGGATGCAGGTCTCGCCGAGCGCGCCCGCATGGTTGCCCAACAGCATATCCAGGTAGCTGTAGGGCTCGGCGCCCGCGGCGTTCATGGCGAGCGGCGTGGCGCCGGTGATGGCGTCGAGCGCCTTGCCCTGCACGTCGGGGTAGCTGGAGAGGGCGCTGGGCAGGCACACCATGATGAAGACGCGGCCGGCGACCGCCGGGTTGAACACGTTCGTGCCGATGCCGCCGAAGAGCATCTTCACCACCACGATCGCGAATGCCGTGCCCAAAGCGGCCACCCACCACGGGCAGGTCGCCGGCAGGGTGAAGGCGAGCAGCATGCCCGTGACCACGCAGGAGAAGTCGCCCGCGGTGGACTCGCGCTTCATGATGATGCAGCACAGATGCTCGCAGACGAGCGCCGTAGCGACGCACACGAGCGTGACGACCGCCGAGCCGAGGCCGTACAGCACGATGGCGGCGATGAGCGTCGGGAGGAGCGCCAGGCAGACGGCGCCCATGATCTTGGTGGTCTGGGAGTCACCGTGGAAGTGAGGCGATGCCTCGTTGATGAGGTTCATGTCCTACGCCTCCTTCGCAGGTTGGGTGAGCCGGGCGGATTCGGAGCGGTAGAAGCCCTTGCCCTCGCGGATCGACGCGGTGATGCGGCGGTGCGCCGGGCAGGTGTAGGCGCAGCTGCCGCACTCCATGCAGTTCATGACCGCGAACTCGTCGAGCTTCACCACATCGTGGGCGCGGCTCGCCGCGTCGAGCTGGAACGGCATGAGGCCCAGCGGGCACACGCGCACGCAGCGGCCGCAGCGGATGCAGGGCGTCTCGTCCGGCAGGATCGCCTTGGACTCGAGGCACAGGATCGCGTTGTTGGCCTTCAGGATCGGGCAGTCGATATCGGTGATGGTACGTCCCATCATGGGGCCGCCCATGATGATCTTGCGCGGCTCCTTCACGAGGCCGCCCGTGGTCTCGATGACATCCTTCACGCTCATACCGATCGGGATACGGTAGTTGCCGGGGTTCGCGACGCAGTCGCCGGCGATGGTGACGGTCTTGCGCACCAGCGGCACGCCGTAGCGGAAGTACTCCTCGATACGCGAGACCGTGGTGACGTTCAGCACCAGGCAGCCGGCGTCGACGGGAAGCCCGCCGGCGGGCACGGCGCGGCCCGTGCAGGTCTGGATGAGCACCTTCTCGCCGCCCATGGGGTAGCGCGTGGGGACCATGAGGACCTCGACGAGGTCGCCCACGCCCTTCTCCGCGATGGCCTCGCGGAGCTTGTCCACGGCCTCGGGCTTGTTGTCCTCCACGCCGATCACGGCGGCGGGGATGCCGAGGGCGCGGGCGATGCGCGCCACGCCGTCGACCACGCGCTCGGAGTGCTCGATCATCTGGCGGTAGTCGCTCGTGATGAAGGGCTCGCACTCCATGGCGTTGACGACGAGGAACTCGAACTTCTTGCCCGGCGGGCACTTCATCTTGAACCACGACGGGAACGATGCGCCGCCGAGACCCACCACGCCGCTTTTGCGCACGCACTCGATGAACTCGTCCTTGTCGGAGTACGTCGGCTTCACGATGGCCGGATCGTTCTCCATCTTGCCGTCCGAGGCGATCTCGATCACCGGGGCCGTCTGGCCGGTCGGCAGCGTCTCGGTCGCAACCGAGGTCACGGTACCCGAAACGGTGGCGTGCGTGGGCGCGCAGAGCCCCTCGCCATCGCCGATCAGCGTGCCGATGTAGACGTGGTCGCCCACGTTCACGCACGGCTTCCCCGGAGCGCCGATGTGCATGTTCAGCGGAATGCGCACCTGCTTCGGCGGGTCGATCGACGTGACGGGGCAGTCACGCGTGTCCTTGCACTGGGGCGGATGAACGCCGCCCAGCGTCTTGTGCAGAGAGAACATCAACTCCCCTTCCCCTCTCTTCGCGCGGGCGGGAGTGGCGCCTCCCATCGCACGCGGCACGGTATCGTCACATGCCTGCGGTCTATTTTAGCTTTTTGGCTCCACAATTTGAACACGCGTTTCCCCATCGCGAAGCGCGTGCCGCATGCCCCTTTATTCTTTTTTGAGAATAGTTATGCCACCGGTCGACGAGCCGCCCTTCTTCGCAGCGCCGTCGACTCCGGCCATCGGCTACCGATACCGCAGGGGGATGGCGGAACCTAGTCCTCCACCGTGACGGCGCGGTACGTGATACCGCAGCGGTCGAGGATGCTCTTGGAGATGAGGTTGTCCTCGGTGCCCTCGTACTTGTCGTCGAGGTACACGACCTCGCCGATACCTGCCTGGACAAGGGTCTTCGCGCACTCGTGGCAGGGGAAGAGCGTCACGTAGACGGTGGCACCGGACATATCCTTGAGCGAGCCGCGGTAGTTCAAGATCGCGTTCGCCTCGGCATGGATGACGTAGCTGTGCTTGTCATGCAGCGGGTCGTCGGCGGTGTCCCAGGGGAACTCGTCATCGTTCAGCGCCGAGGGCGTGCCGTTGTAGCCCACCGAGAGGATGCGGTGGTTGGTGTCGGCGATGCAGGCGCCCACCTGCGTGTTGGGGTCCTTGCTGCGCATGCTCGCCGCGATCGCGACGCGCATGAAGAACTCGTCCCAGCTGATCACGTCCTGGCGCTTGCCCGGCATAGCCGCCTCCTCAAGATCGTATGCAACGCGGGTAGCGCCATTCTACCCGCGCAAAGCCCCCGGCACCAGCGCGAAATGCGGGCCCGCGACCCTGTGGTCGCGAGCCCGCACCGAGCGCGCTTCGAATGCCTGCCTACGGGGTTCCTAGCCGATGGAGCCGCCGCGGCCGCCATCGTAGCCGTATCCGTAACCGTCGCCCAGGAAGTTGCGCAGGTACTCGAGGAACTCCTCCTCGGTCATGGTGTTCGTGCCTCCCTCGGAGCTGTCCTGCTGCTCCGTCTGCAGGTCGGCATCGGATCCCAGCGTGACGTCGACGTCGGTCTCCTTGCCGTCGCGCATCACCGCGAGCGTCACCGTGTCGCCGATGGCGTGCTCGCGGAGCAAGATGATCAGGTTGTCCGCCGAGGTAACCTCCTCGCCGTCGACCGCCGTCACGATATCGCCCACCTGAAGGCCCGCCTCCGCGGCGGGCGTGCCCTCGTTCACGGCGCTCACATAGGCGCCCTCGCTCACGGGCAGGTTCTCCTGGCGGGCGTTCCAGGCGTTCACCGTGGAGACGCTCACGCCCAGATACGGATGGGCGGGCGTCTCGCCGGCGATGATCTGCTCGGCGATCTGCATGGCGTAGTTGACGGGGATGGCGAAGCCCACGCCCGAGCTGGAGCCCGAATAGCTCTCGATGATGGAGTTGATACCGATGAGCTGACCCTCGTCGTTCACAAGCGCGCCGCCGGAGTTGCCCGGGTTGATGGCGGCGTCGGTCTGGATCATGTTGGCGTAGATCGAGGAGCCCGAGCTGGAGGTCAGAGCCGTGGAGCGGTAGAGCGCGCTCACGATACCGGTCGAGACGGACTGCTCGTTGCCGAAGGGACTGCCGATCGCCATGACCCACTCGCCCACCGAGAGGCCGTCCGAATCGCCCACCTCGATGGGGGTGAGCTTCGCGGCGGCATCCGCGTCGGTGAGCTTGACCACGGCGATGTCGCTCGACTCGTCGGCGCCGAGCACCTCGGCCTCGAGGCTCTGCCCGTCGTCGGTGTTCACCAGGATGGAGGTAGCGCCCTCGACCACGTGGTAGTTGGTGATGATGTTGCCGTCGGTGTCCAAGATCACGCCCGAGCCGACCCCGCCGCCTTCGGCGGTCTCGGTGGAGATGGAGACCACCGACGGAAGCGCCTTGGCCGAAACCACCTCGGCGAGCGTGGTGTCCTCGGGGTCGATGTCGATGGTCTGCTGCATGACCGCCGGCGTCTCGACGTCGGTTTCGGTGATGCGAAACGCGCCCGACATCACCAGCGCGATCACCAGCACGGCGCCCACCGCCATGCCGCCGAGCGACGCGAGGAATACCGGGAGCTTCTTGGTGCGGGTCTTCACCACGGTGCGCGTCGAGACCTCGCTCGACGAGGGCACGTACGGATAGCTTCCGGTGCCGCCTGCCGCGCTCGAGGTGCCGGAGCCCTGGGAGCGCGTCTCGCCCGCACCCCAATAGCCGCCGGCATCCCCCTCGCAAGCGTCCGCGCCGTCGGGTGCGGAATCGACCTCGATCCGGGTGGTCGGGGTGGCGGAGGAATCGGGGGCGCCCTCCGGGCGCTTCGGGGTCTTATCGAAATCCATGATGGTCCTTTCCTCTCCCATTGCGGTTCAAGACCGTTGTACCCCAAGAACCGCCCTCGGGGAGCGCTCGCGAACGCACCTTCAGTATGTATTAAGCAGATCCCGCGAAGCAGGCGGGGCCGCACCGCCGAAGGGGCGCGGCGCCCGAGCTACTCCTTGAACAGGTAGCCCACGCCGCGCACGGTGGAGATGTGCGCCGCGATCTGCGGACCCACCTTGGAGCGGATACGGCGGATGTGCACGTCCACGGTGCGGGTGCCGCCGCAGTACTCGAAACCCCATACCCGGTGCAGCAGCACCTCGCGCGAGTAGGCGCGGTTGGGGTGCGTCGCGAGGAAGGAGAGCAGCGAGTACTCCATAAGGGTCAGATCGACCGGTTCCTCATCCAGATACACCTGATAGGTGGCCAGGTTGATGACCATGTTGTCCACATGCAGGATGTCGTCGACCGCGAAGCTGTCCTCCTGGCCCAGAAGGCGCCGGGTACGGACCTCCAGCTCGGTCGGGCTCGCGGTGGCGCAGATGAAATCGGAACGGGAGTGCGCGGGCAGGCGCAGGCCCGGCAGCGCGTCGGCGTCCACGATGACGAGCATGGGGATGTTGCCGCGGTTGTCCAGCCATTTCGAGATCTGCTCGATACGGTCGTTGCGCACGCCGTCGGCGTCGAGCAGCAGCAGGTCGAAATCGTGGGTGGCGTTGGGCGAATCGGGGGTGGCAAGGTTCACCTCGACGCCCATGGTCGAGGTGAGCGTGTTGGCAAACTCATGGAACCGCGTGGTCCGCGCCATGAACAAGATGCTCTTCTCCGCCATGCCGCACCTCCTTAGATGTGACGTATCTTACCGCATCGGGCGCGGACTGCCCGCCCGACGGCGCCGTTCGGCGCGCACACGACCCCTACGAGTTCGCGAGGTAGTGCTTGAGCTCCCAATCGGTGATATGGGTCGAGAACTTCGCCCATTCGCCGCGCTTCTTCTTCAGGAAGAACGAGTGGATGTGCTCGCCCAGAGCGTCCTTCATGAACGCGGACTGCTCGAAGATATCGAGCGCCTCGTCCAGGCTCGCCGGCAGCAGCTGGTAGCCGGCGCGCGCGAGCTCGCGCGGGGGCAGGGCGAGCGTCTCCGCCGTTGCCTCGGGCGGCAGCTCGAGCCCGCGCTCGATGCCGTCGAGACCGGCGGCGAGCGTCACGGCGCACACCAGGTAGGGGTTCGCCATGGGATCGGGGCTGCGCAGCTCGATGCGGCTCGCGAGCGGCTTGCCCGGCTTGTAGATGGGCACGCGGATCATCGCGGCGCGGTTGCGCAGACCCCAGGTGGCCGCCTTGGGCGTGGGGCCCTCGTCGCCCAGCAGGCGCTTGTAGGAGTTGATGGTGGGATTGGTGATGGCGCAGATCTCGGGCGCGTGCGCGAGGATGCCCGCCATGTAGTGCTTCGCGATATCCGAGAGGTGGTAGACGGGGTCGTCCTCGCCGTAGAACACGTTGTTGCCCTGGTGGTCGAACAACGACTGGTGCAGCATCATCGCGCTCGCCGCGCCGCCCGCGATGGGCTTGGGCATGAACGAGGCGTGGATGCCCGCCTCGTAGGCGGCCAGGCGAATGATGTGCTTGGCCGTGGTGATGGCGTCCGAGGCCGTGAGCGCCTCGGCGTGCCGCAGCGAGACGCCGTGCTGCGAGTTGCCCGACGAATGAAAGGTGTACTCCACGGGAATGGACATCTTCTCGAGCAGAAGCACGGTCTCGCGGCGCAGGTCGCGCGCGGAGTCATCCGGCGTGAGGTCGAAGTAACCCACCTCGTCCAGCGGCTCGGGCGTATGGTCGTCCGGGAAGTAGTAGTACTCGAGCTCGGCGCCGACGTTCATAAGGAAGCCGCGCTCCTCCGCACGGTAGAACATGCGGCGCAGGCACTCGCGCGAATCGCCCTCGAAGGGCTTGCGGTCGGGCGTGCACACGTCGCAGAAGACGCGCGCCGCACCGTTGTGCTTGGGACGCCAGGGGAGCACCTGGAAGGTGGACGGGTCGGGGAAGGCCAGCATGTCGGCCTCCTCGAGCGGGGTGAAGCCCTCGATGGCCGAGCCGTCGAAGCCGATTCCCTCCTCGAACGCGACCTCGAGGTCCTCCGGGGCGATCGCGAAGCTCTTGAGGCGACCGAGCACGTCGCAGAACCACAGCCGTATGAAGCGGATATCGCGCTCCTCGACGGTGCGCATGACGAAATCGATGTTCTGGGTCTGGTCCATGGGGGCTACCTCCTGCTGAGACCGCGGACGCCGGGCTGCGCCCGGACGGCATCCATGCGGATGTCCATATGGATGATAACTTTCGCACACGATTGTTTCGCGGCGATTACCCGCGCGCCGTCCCCGTTTCGCCGCACGGCGGGCGGGGCGGCGGCGCGCTCCCCTTCGGGAGGCGGGGCAGCGCCCCTTACGCGCGCGGGCGCGTGGAGGCGCGGTACGCCACGCTACCCGGCACCTCGATCACGGTCGCGTCCAGGCGGGCGTGCTCCCCCACCGCGCGCGTCGAGCGCTCCACGCGCAGCATCACGCGGTCGATCACAGCGGCGGCGATGGCATCCGTATCCTGCACCGCGGTGGTGATGCCGCCGAACAGGACGCGGTTCCACGGGTAGTCGTCGAACGACGCGACCCGCAGGCCCGCCGGGAGGGCGCCCCCCGCGGGGGCGAGCGCCTCGATCAGGCGCAGGAGCACCAGGCCGTTCACCGCGACG
>CASFIQ010000139.1 GCA_949294785.1 uncultured Collinsella sp. | reverse complement strand
CAGGCCCGCGCCGCCGCGCTCGAGCGCGAGGTGGAGCGCCTGAAGGCGGAGCTCACCCGGCAGCAGGACGCGGTGAAGTTGGAGCTCGTCCAGGCCACGGCCGCCGCCGAACGCGAACGCGACGAGGCGCGGTCGCAGCTGGAGCGGGAGCGCGCGGTCCGCGATGCCGAGAAGCGGCAGATCGAGGCGGCGCACGAGCTGGAGCTCGAGCAGACGCGCAAGGCGAACGCCGAGCTCGTGCGCTACAAGGACGAGGAGATCGAGCGGCTGCGCGACATGAAGGCGCGCCTCTCCACCAAGATGGTGGGCGAGAGCCTGGAGCAGCACTGCGAGACCGAGTTCAACCGCATTCGCATGACGGCGTTCCCGCGCGCGTACTTCGAGAAGGACAACGACGCGAGCGCGGGCACCAAGGGCGATTACATCTTCCGCGAGGCCGACGAGGACGGCAACGAGGTCGTCTCCATCATGTTCGAGATGAAGAACGAGAACGATACCACCGCCACCAAGCATAAGAACGAGGACTTCTTCAAGAAACTCGACCACGACCGCACGCAGAAGGGCTGCGAGTACGCCGTGCTGGTGTCGCTTCTTGAGCCGGAGAGCGACTACTACAACGAGGGCATCGTGGACGTGTCCTACCGCTATCCCAAGATGTACGTGATCCGCCCGCAGTTCTTCATCCCCATGATCACGCTGCTGCGCAACGCCGCGCTGAACGCGCTCGCCTACAAACAGGAGCTCGCCCTCATGCGGCGGCAGAACATAGACGTGACCCATTTCGAGGAGAAGCTCACCGCGTTCCAGACCGGGTTCGCGCGCAACTTCGACCTTGCCAGCCGCAAGTTCCAGACCGCCATCGACGAGATCGACACCACCATCAAGCACCTGCAGAAGGTCAAGGAGAACCTGCTCTCGAGCGAGAACAACCTGCGCCTCGCCAACGATAAGGCGCAGGACCTGACCATCCGCAAGCTCACCTACCGCAACCCCACCATGAAGGCGGCGTTCGACGACGCGCGCGACACGCGCAGCCTGGGCGACGGCGCGGAGGGCGCGCCGGGGGAGGGCGTATAGGGCATGGACTGGTGGGTGATGGCGCGGGGCGGGTGCGCATGCGGTGCGCGCGCATCCGGTTTTGCAAAAACCCTGCGCTGATTGCGAAGCCCGGCCCGCAAGCGGCGCGCTACCCGTATACTGGTTGAATCTCGTCATCCAAGAGGGAGGAGCCTGGCATGGGCGGATTCTTCGGCGCCGTCTCGAAGCGGGACGTGGTGCTCGATGTGTATTTCGGTGTCGACTACCATTCGCATCTGGGCACGCGCCGCGCGGGCATGGTCTTCTGCGACGGCACGGGAGGGTTCAACAAGGAGATCCACTCCATCGAGAACACGCCGTTCCGCTCGCGCTTCGACGCCGACGTGGAGCGCTTCCACGGCACCAGCGGCATCGGTTGCATCAGCGATACCGACCCGCAGCCGCTGCTCGTGCGCTCGCACCACGGCACCTTCGCCATCACCACGGTGGGCGCGATCAACAATGCCGACGAGCTGATCGAGGAGTACTTCGAGCGCGGCGGCGCCCAGTTCATGGCGATGAGCTCCGGTGCGGTGAACTCCACCGAGCTCGTGGCGGCGCTCATCAACCAGCGCGACGACCTGGTCGAGGGCATCATGTTCGCCCAGGAGGCGGTCAAGGGCTCGCTCACGCTGCTCGTCATGACCGAGGACGGCATCGTCTTCGCCGCGCGCGACCGCATGGGCCGTTTGCCCGTCATGATCGGGCGCGACACCGCGGGCGAGGGCTACTGCGTGTCGCTCGAGAGCTTCGTCTACCATAAGCTCGGCTACGAGGACGCCTACGAGCTGGGCCCCGGCGAGATCGTCCGTATGACCGCGGAGGGGTTCGAGACCGAGGTCACCGCGGGCGACAAGATGAAGATCTGCGCGTTCCTGTGGGTCTACTACGGCTATCCCAACTCCAACTACGAGGGCATGAACGTCGAGGTCATGCGCTACCGCAACGGTCATATCATGGCGCGCGACGAGGCGATGGCCGGCACGCTCCCCGAGGTGGACTACGTTGCGGGCGTGCCCGATTCCGGCACGCCGCATGCCATCGGCTACGCCAACGAGAGCGGCGCCACCTTCGCCCGCCCGTTCATCAAGTACACCCCCACCTGGTCGCGCTCGTTCATGCCGTCCAACCAGAAGGTGCGCGACCGCATCGCCGAGATGAAGCAGATCCCGGTACCCGAGCTCATCCGCGACAAGCGCCTGCTGCTGGTGGACGATTCCATCGTGCGCGGTACGCAGCTAGCGAACACCGTGGACTTCCTCTACGAGACGGGCGCCTCCGAGGTGCACATGCGCTCCGCTTGCCCGCCCATCATGTTCAGCTGCCCGTACCTCAGCTTCTCGCGCGGCAAGTCCGACATGGACCTCATCGCGCGTCGCGTGGTGCGCGAGCTTGAGGGTCCTGCGGGCGACGAGCACCTGGACGAGTACGCCGACAGCTCCACCGAGCGCGGCAAGTGCATGCTCCAGCGCATCTGCGAGCAGCTGGGCTTCGACAGCCTGGGCTATCAGTCGCTGCCGGGCCTTCTCGAGGCGATCGGCATCGACCCCGAGCAGGTGTGCACCTACTGCTGGGACGGGCGCGAGTAGGCGCTCGCTCCGGAAGCTGCGCTCTAGGATGATCGGCGGGCGGGCCGTGGCGGGCCGCCCGCTTTTTTGAACTCCAATTGAACTAATTCATTTGAACCTGTGCTATACTGCCTGAAATTGAACTTTACCTGATAGAGAAAGTTCAATTTCAGGAAGGCAGGTGAACATGGCACGGGAGACGTTCTCGGACCGGCTTGCCCGGGCGATGGGCGACGCCCGCATGAAGCAGGCGGACCTCATCCGCGCTGCGGGCGAGCGCGGGCAGAAGCTGGGAAAAAGCCAGGTAAGCCAATACGTGAGCGGTAAGACGGAGCCGCGCCGCCCGGTGCTCGAGCTCCTTGCGGACATCCTCGCGGTGGACGCGGCATGGCTCGCAGGCGGTGATGCCCCGGCATCGGGGGCCCCGGCGCGAGCCGTCGCGCGGCCTGAGACCGCGAGCCCGAGTTCCCCGTTCGCCGCGGGCGCCGACGCGCCCGACCGCACCAGCAAAAGGAGCAACCCCATGCGCGAGTTCAAGAAGTCATCCAAGCTCGATAACGTCCTCTACGATGTCCGCGGCCCCGTGGCCGACGAAGCGGCCCGCATGGAGGGCGAGGGCCTGCGCATCCTGAAGCTGAACATCGGCAACCCGGCGCCTTTCGGGTTCCGCACCCCCGACGAGGTCATCACCGACATGCGCCAGCAGCTGCCCGACTGCGAGGGCTACTCGGACAGCCGGGGGCTCTTCTCCGCACGCAAGGCGATCATGCAGTACGCGCAGATCAAGGGCCTGCCCAACGTCTCGATGGATGGCATCTACACGGGCAACGGCGTCTCGGAGCTCATCCAGCTGTGCATGAACGCGCTGCTGGACACCGGCGACGAGATCTTGATCCCCAGCCCCGATTACCCCTTGTGGACCGCATGCGCCACGCTCGCCGGCGGCACGCCTGTCCACTACGTCTGCGACGAGGAGGCCGAGTGGAACCCCGATATCGCCGACCTCGAGAGCAAGGTGACGGCGCGCACCAAGGCCATCGTCATCATCAACCCCAACAACCCCACCGGTGCGGTCTACCCGCGTGAGGTGCTCGACCAGATCGTCGAGATCGCCCGCAAGCACCAGCTCATGATCTTCTCGGACGAGATCTACGACCGTCTGTGCATGGACGGCATCAAGCACATCTCCATCGCCTCGCTCGCGCCCGACCTGCCGTGCGTGACGTTCTCCGGCCTCTCCAAGAGCCATATGATTGCGGGCTACCGCATCGGTTGGATGATCCTTTCCGGCAACAAGCGCTGCATGAAGGATTTCATCTACGGTATCAACATGCTCTCCAACATGCGTCTGTGCTCGAACGTTCCCGCCCAGTCCATCGTTCAGACCGCGCTCGGCGGCTACCAGAGCGTGGAGCGCTACGTGGAGCCGGGTGGCCGCATCTACGAGCAGCGCGAGTTCGTCTACCAGGCGTTGAACGAGATTCCGGGCATCACCGCCGTCAAGCCCAAGGCGGCGTTCTACATCTTCCCCAAGATGGACGTCGAGCGCTTCAACATCACCGACGACGAGCAGTTCGCCCTTGACCTTCTGCATGAGAAGCGCATCCTCATCA
>CASFIQ010000138.1 GCA_949294785.1 uncultured Collinsella sp. | reverse complement strand
GCCGCCGTGGCCGAGCTCGAGGAGCTCTGCGGCGACTACCGCGCCTTCATCACCCAGAACAAGACCGAGCGCGAGTGCGTGACCGCGAGCGTGAAGCTCGCCCGCGAGGCCGGCTACATCTCGCTCGACGAGGCCCGTGCCGCCGGGCGCGCGCTCAAGGCCGGCGACAAGGTCTACGCCGTCAGCCACAACAAGACCCTCATGCTGGTGAACCTGGGCCGCGAGCCCATGGAGTCCGGCATGAACATCCTGGGCGCGCACATCGATTCACCCCGCCTGGACCTCAAGCAGAACCCGCTCTACGAGGCCGGCGACATGGCCTACCTGGACACCCACTACTACGGCGGCGTGAAGGCCTACCACTGGGTGGCCACCCCGCTCGCCATCCACGGCGTGGTCTGCAAGAAGGACGGCACCACCGTCGACGTGTGCGTGGGCGAGGACGCCGCCGACCCGGTCTTCTGCGTTTCCGACCTGCTGATCCACCTTGCCTCCGACCAGCTGAAGAAGCCCGCCGCCGAGGCCGTGGAGCACGAGAACCTGGACGTGATCGTGGGCGGCCGCCCCGTGGTCATCGAGGATGCGGACGCGAAGGATGACGAGGCCAAGGAGCCCGTCAAGCAGTACCTGCTCGACATCCTCGAGGAGAAGTACGGCATCGACGAGGAGGACTTCCTCTCCGCAGAGATCGAGGTCGTGCCCGCCGGCGCCGCGCGCGAGATGGGCTTCGACCGCTCCATGATCTTGGGCTACGGCCAAGACGACCGCGTGTGCGCCTACACCTCCCTTGCCGCGCAGCTCGACGTGGCCGAGGTCGAGCGCACGAGCGTGTGCCTGCTCGTCGACAAGGAGGAGATCGGCTCGGTGGGCGCCTCCGGCATGACCAGCCGCTTCTTCGAGAACACCGTGGCCGAGATCATGGCGCTCGCCGGCGAGGCGTCGCCTTTGGCCCTGCGCCGCGCGCTCGCGAACTCGCGCATGCTCTCCTCCGACGTCTCCGCTGGGTTCGATGCGCTCTACGCCGACCGCTTCGAGAAGAAGAACGCCGCCATCATGGGCCACGGCCTGTGCTTCAACAAGTACACCGGCTCGCGCGGCAAGAGCGGCTCCAACGACGCCGACGCCGAGTACATGGCGCTCGTGCGCGACATCATGGACGAGGCCGGCGTGGCCTTCCAGACCTGCGAGCTGGGGCGCATCGGCGCGGGCGGCGGCGGCACCATCGCCTACATCCTGGCCGAGTACGGCATGGATGTGATCGACTCCGGCGTGGCGGTGCTCAGCATGCACTCGCTGTGGGAGGTCACCAACAAGGCCGACGTCTACGAGGCCTACAAGGGCTACAAGGCGTTCATCGGCCGCGCGTAAGGCAGCCTGCGGCACCTTTCCCGTACCTGATGGGCCCCTTGGCCGACCGTCGAGCGAAGCGCTTCGCGGATTCGCTTGCCGGTTCGGCCGAGGGGCCCTTCTTGTTGCTCGACCGTGCTCCCCGCAGGCCTCGTCAACGCTCATAGTACAATGGCAAAAGACGCCCGGCAGAGATGAAAGGAGGTGGGCGAGCACATGCAGACGTCGCTTTACGAATTGCTCAACCAGGATGTCCCGGTCCTTCGCTTTTCCTACAGCGCAGAGATCCACCAGCCCATCTCCGTCGAGGCGCTTCTCAATCCGGAGTTCGCCCCGCCCATCCTCTTCGACAGGGACGGCACCATAACCGTTGGAAACCTCGCCTATTGGTGGGGCACCCGCTCCATCCCCTCTTCGCGCGATCACTTTGCCCAGCTCATGCAGGACCTGCGCCTGGACAGCGCCTCCGAGCTTGCCGAGCGGTGCCTTGGTCTCTCGCTTTCCGACCGCTATTGGGTGCGTCCATGCGGAAGCGGGCTCACCTGGGGCGAGGTCAACTTCTTCGACAACGACTTCTCGCAAGATCTGGGCTACCTGACGCTCGAAGGCGATTCACCCACCGGTCCGATAGACCTCAGAAGCCCCAGCTCGAGCGTCATCGGCGACCTCAAGAAGAAATGGGTCATTGAAAACGGCAAGCGCTACCTGGTAAAAGGCGGGTCATCCCTTTTTGCGCAGGAGCCGGTGAACGAGGTTGCGGCCACCGCGCTCTACCGGCGCGTTCTCCCCGATGACGCGTTCGTGCCCTACGAACTCGTTGAGAGCGGAGGCTCCCTGTATAGCCGCTGCCCCGAGATGCTCTCGGGCAGCGAGGAGTTGGTGAGCGCATGGGACCTTCTGTACCGCTTCCGCGCAGACCGCGACGTCGCGACGTTGCCGAGGCTGCTGACGGTGCTCCGCGGCATAGGATTCGAGAACGCACGCGACGACCTCTCGCGCATCTTCATCACCGACGCGCTCATCGCAAACCCCGACCGCCACTTCAGGAACTTCGGCGTCATACGCGATGCCCATACCCTCGAGTACGCCCGCATCGCACCCATCTTCGATTCCGGCGCAGGCCTTTGGTGCCGCTCGCGAAACCTCGAGTCGCCGGTGGATTTCGATTACGAAGCGCGTCCCTTCACCGCGCATGATGGCAAGCCGATGGACGCCGAGACGCAGGTGCACCTGTTCGACGATTGCCCTTGGCTCGACCTTGGTATGCTCCCGGCTTGGCGCGATGAGGCGCTGGAGATTCTCGCACGCGACGCACTGCTGACGCCGGAGCGAATCGAGCGCATCGGAATCGGCATCGACCGGCAGATCCGCATAGTCCGCAATCACGTGGAGCGCATGCGCTGTTAGCCGCTCGATAGGCGACCCGACCGATTCGAGGAGAGGCCATGTACCTGTTTCAAGAGATAGAAGAGGCCACGATCCGCTATACGGACTCTCAGCAGGCGATCGCCGACTACGTACTCGTCACCCGCGGTGACTTGGAAAACCATTCCATGCGCGAGATCGCGGAGGCCACCTACACCTCCAAACCGACCCTCACGCGCTTCGCGCAGAGCTTCGGCTTCGACGGTTGGCATGACTTCGCGCGCTCCATCGTGCAGGAGGCTCGCTATCAAGAGGAGCACTACTGCGCCGTCGACCCCAACATCCCCTTCACCGAGGATGACGACCTTAAAGACATCGCCCGCAAGATCGCGGACCTTCAGCGCGAGAGCATCAGCGACACCGCGGCGCAACTCGACCCCGAGTACCTCGAGCATGCGGCGCGGATGCTGGTGGGGGCCCGGCGCATAGCCATCTTCGCCATGAGCCCCAACTCGCTCGTCGCGGCCCTGTTCAAGCGCAAGATGGAATCGATCGGTATCTTGGTGAACATCGCCCCGGTCGACGAGATCGGCATCACCGCCCGCGCGCTCGACAAGCGCGACTGCGCGCTCGTCATCTCCTATTCGGGCAACAACCCGCGCCGCGAGCCCATGAGCGTCATCGAGACGCTCAAAAAGCAGGAGGTCCCCATCATCGGCATCACAAGCGGCGGCGACAACCTCGTCCGGCGAACGGCGAACGTCGCGTTCACCATCTCATCGCGCGAGCGTCTCTTCAGCAAGATCTCCGATTACTCGACGGAGATATCGGTCGTGCACATCCTCGACGTGCTGTTCTCCTGCTGCTTCGCGCAAAGCTACCAGAGAAACCTCCAGCACAAGCTGGAGAGCTCGCGCGCCCTGGAGTACCGGCGTTCGGCATCGCTTCCCGGCATGCGCGAGGACGCCTCCCGCTAGCGGGAGGCGTCCTCGGTAAAACTGCCTTATGAAGCGCGCTCACGCGAACGCGTAGGCGCCGTTCGTCGCGATCACGCGGCGGTACCACTCGTAGCTGTCCTTCTTGTACCGCTCGTAGCTGCCCGTGCCGTCATCGTTCACATCGACGTAGACGAACCCGTAGCGCTTGCTCATCTGGTTGGTGGAGTTCGAGATGAGGTCAATCGGTGCCCAGGTGGTGTACCCCAACATCTCGACCCCGTCCTCCACGACGGCCTCCCACATGGCCTGGATGTGGCGTCGCAGATAATCGATGCGGTAGCCATCATGGACGGTCTTGCCGCCGCGGTCATCGTCCACCAGCTCGTCTTGCGCGCCGAGGCCGTTCTCCACCACGAAGATCGGCTTGCCGTAGCGGTCGTACAGGTCCACGAGCGAGATGCGCAGCCCCGTCGGGTCAATCGACCATCCCCATGCGCTCGTCTGGAGATAGGGGTTCTTGACCCCGCGGGCGGTGTTCTCGAGCCCCACTTCGAGATTGGTCTCGTCGGCGGCGGCGCAGGTGGACGAGTAGTACGAGCACGAGACGAAATCGACCGGGTACGCTGCGAGAATCGCCTCGTCGCCGGGTTCCATCCTGATGTCGATCCCCCGGCGCTCGAATCTGCTCAGCAGGTAGGCAGGATAGGTGCCGCGCACCTGCACGTCGGCGAAGGCGTACACGCCGCGCATCTCCTGCTGCGCCTTGAGCACATCGGCGGGTCGGCAGCTGTAGGGGTAGATCGTGCGCTTGGTGAGCATGCAACCCACTTGACAGGCGGAATCGTTTTCATGCGCCGTCTTGACCGCGAGCGCGCTCGCGACGAACTGGTGGTGCATCGCCTGGTACTCGACCTGTTCGAATTCCTCGGGCGAGAACCGGCTCTCAATGAGCCCTCCCGTCATGAAGGGATGGCGCAAAATGGAGTCGACCTCGTTGAACGTGAGCCAGTACCTCACGCGCCCTGCATAGCGCCTGGTGACGACATCCACAAACCTCAGGAAGAAACCTATGGTCCTGCGGTCGAGCCAGCCGTTGTAGGTGCGGCAGAGCGCGAGCGGGGGCTCGTAGTGGCTGAGCGTCACGAGCGGCTCCATGCCGTGCGCGCGGCAGCAGTCGATAACGCGGTCGTAGAACTCGAGCCCCGCCTCGTTAGGTTCGGTCTCGTCGCCTTTGGGAAATATGCGGCTCCAGGCAATCGAGAACCGGAAGACCGAGAACCCCATACCCGCCAGAAGCTCGATATCCTGCTCGTAGCGGTGGTAGAAGTCGATGCCGTGGCGTTTGGGGTACACCCGCTCGTCATCGTTTTCGAGCGCCCGGTCGATCTCCTCGTCCGTGATGTCGCAGAAACCGTGCACGTCGTTTATATCGCCCATCGTGGACGGGTCGCGGTAGCGCGCCACATCGCTCACCGAGACGCCCTTGCCGCCCTCGCGCCATCCGCCCTCGCATTGGTTCGCTGCCACGGCGCCGCCCCACAGAAAGCCGTCCGGGAAGGTCCTCTCCCCCGCGGCCGCAGACGCGTTCTCCAGATCGCTCATCTCGCACTCCTCCTACTCGCTCAGCTTGACAATCTGCCGGGGCGGACCACCTTGACCGTCGGATGCGACAGCCGCCCTCGATGTTCCGCCCCGGCCATCCTGCTCGTTTCCGCTACTCCTCAGCCTGCTCCGCGGCAGGCGCCGCGTCCTTGCCGAAGATGCGCCCGAGCACCACCGTCATGACCGCCGTCACCACGATCGAGATCGCCAGCGCGATGATGATCTGGAAGAAGAACTGCAGGGTGTCGTCGCCGATGTACATGACCACGGCGGGAAGACCCGAGGACCCCGTGGCGAAGCGGTGCGTCTGGGTGAGGCCCGCGAAGAAGCCGCCTGCGGCACCGCCGATGAGCGAGGCGATAAGCGGGTAGCGCTTGGGGAAGTTGATGCCGTAGAGCGCCGGCTCGGTCGTGCCCATGAGGCCGGTGACGCCCGCGGAGATGCCGATCTGGCGATCGCGCTTGTCCTTCGAGGTCAGACCAGCGACGAACGACGCGACGCCCTGCGAGATGTTGGAGCACAGCACACCGGGGCCGAAGATCGAGTCGTACCCCATCTGGGCCATTTGCATGGTCCCCAAGGGGGCGAGACCGTGATGAAGGCCGAAGAGCACCAGCACCGGGTAGACCGCCGCGATGGCGAACGAGGGGGCCCAGCTTACGTTCTCGGACAGCCACACGAAGACAGCGGTGAAGGCGGTGCCGACGTAGTCGCCCAGCGGACCCAGGATCGTGAGCGCGAGAGCCCCCATGACGAAGAACACGATCATCGGGACGACCACGAGACGGATGGCGCCGGGAACGTGCTTGTTGAGCCATTTCTCAAGCGGGGCCTGCACCAGCATGACAAGCACGATCGGAATGACGCTCGAGGTGTATTTGACCAGATAGAACGGTATGACTCCGAAGAACGCCACTGGCTCGCCCGCCTCGACCATACCGGTCCAGGTGGGATGGCACATGATGCCCGCGGTAACAGCGGCGAGGTAGGGATTGGCCCCGAGCTTCTTCGCGGACGAGAACGCCAGCAAAACCGGCATGAACGTGAACATGGCGTCGCCGAACATATTGACCAGCGTATAGGTCTGGCTCGTGTTGTCCACCAGATGGAATGCAACGAGCAGTGCGAGTAGCGCTTTGACCATACCAGCGCCCGCGAGCGCGGGAACGATCGGCGAGAAGATGCTCGAGATGAAATCCGCGACAGTATCGAACACTTTGCTCGGCATGGATTGCGGCTCACCAGGCCCCTCGTCACCCTGGGACTGAACGGCATCGGATGACGGCGCACCGCCGCCGATCAGCGGAACGACCTCCTCGTAGACCTCGGCGACGTGCATCCCGATGACAACCTGGAACATGCCGCCCTTGACGAGCACCTGCATGACACCGTCAAGCTTCGAAGCTTCGTCCTCGCTCGCCTTACCCAGGTCGCGCAACTTGAAGCGCAGCCGCGTCTGACAATGGTGCAGCGACTCGACATTATCCGCCCCGCCAACAGCCCCCACGATCTGGCGGGCGAGCTCGGCATATTGCTTGCTCATGTTTGGTCCCCTTTCCGCCCTGGGCCTTCTTCCCAAGGGCTCCCAGCCGGGGATACCGTGTGCACCCGAATCGCCCAGCCCGTATTGGACGACATCATTATCGCAGGTAGATATAGGTATCAATGGTTCATCGCGGTTCATGGCAACAGGGCCTGGCGGCTGATTTCTTGAACCGGTGTTTCATGGCTGGAAGACAGGAGGCGCACACCCGCGGCACGATGAGGAGCGGGCTGCAGAGAGCAGGTTATGCCCCAGCGGCGCTGGGTCGAATGATACACGGATGACGGCTCCAAGGAGAGCACCTCTCCATGAGCTCATGCCTATAGGATGAGCGATATCGGAGGAGCTGAGGCCCGTCAGCGAGAAAGCGTGGCGGCGCGGACGGCGTCCAGGATCTCGGCACACCGAATGGTGGAGGCGAGCGGCATGATGGGGCTCTCGCCC
>CASFIQ010000137.1 GCA_949294785.1 uncultured Collinsella sp. | reverse complement strand
GATCTGGTCGCCGCAGCACCAGAAGGTGACGCCGCGCGCCACATCCGGGTTGGAGATGTCGCGCCGCACGCGACCGACCCAGATGAGGTCCTGGTCCGAGGTGTCGATCGGCATGGGATAGCGGTCGTGCGCGCTCTCGGCTGCACGGTCGTCCACCAGCTTCACACCGGGCGCCGCGGCGAGCGCCGCGCGCACCGCGTCGAGCTCGACCGGGCGCTCGAGCTCGAGCGTGACGCTCTCGGAATGCGAGCGCAGCACCGGCACGCGCACGCAGGTGCACGAGACGGCGAGCTCGGGCAGATGCATGATCTTGCGGCCCTCGTTTTGGAGCTTCATCTCCTCGGAGGTGTAGCCCTCCTCGTTGAAGCCGCCGATCTGCGGGATGAGGTTGCTCACCAGCTGCGCGGCGAACGCGCGGGGCTCGGGGATGGGCTCGCCTGTGCCCATCGCCTCGATCTGCGCCTCGAGCTCGGCCATACCGGGCGCGCCCGCGCCGGACGCGGCCTGATAGGTGGACACGATCATGCGCTTCACGCCGGCGAGCTGGTGGATCGGCCAGGTGGGGACGAGGCCGATGATGGTCGCGCAGTTGGGGTTCGCGATGATGCCGTGGTGCCAGGAGATGTCGTCTGCGTTGATCTCGGGGATGACGAGCGGGACCTCCGGGTCCATGCGGAAGGCGTGCGAGTTGTCCACCACCGTGGCGCCCGCCTCCACGGCGGCGGGGAGGAGCTTCTTGGCGATGGCGTCGTCCGCCGCGCCGAGCACGATATCGCATCCGGCGAAGGCCTCGGGCGTCGCCTCCTCGATCGCGATCTTCTCGCCCTTGAACTCCACGGTCTTGCCCGCGGAGCGCGCGCTTGCCAAGAGCTTCAGCTTGCCGACCGGGAAATCCTGTTCGACCAGGCACTCGAGCATCTGCGTGCCCACGGCGCCCGTGGCGCCCAGAATCGCGACGGTGTACTCCTGCATGGGTGGTCCTCCTTCGTTACGGGCGCGGCTGCGCGGTCTCCTCGGCGCGCTTCAGATCCTTGAGCTCCAACAGGTGGTCGCCGTCG
This sequence comes from uncultured Collinsella sp., assembly GCA_949294785.1. Taxonomy (GTDB): domain Bacteria; phylum Actinomycetota; class Coriobacteriia; order Coriobacteriales; family Coriobacteriaceae; genus Coprousia. The sequence continues at coordinate 8,214 of CASFIQ010000137.1, read as the reverse complement.
GAGAACGCTCGGTAGATGGCGCGGATAGCACGGTCGAAATCGTCCTTGTGGACGCCCACGATGATGTTGATCTCGTCCGACCCCTGGGCGATCATGCGGATGGAGATGCCCTCCTGGCCGAGCGCCGCGAAGAGCGACCCCGAGACGCCCGGGCGGCCGATCATGTTGCGGCCCACGGTGGAGATGAGCGCGAGGTCGTCCACCACCTTGATCTTGTCCACGGGAATCTCGCTTTTGATGTCGGCGACGATCGACCAGATGCAGTCCTTCACGTCGTCGCCCTGCACCACCACGGCGAAGCTGTCGATACCCGAGGGGATGTGCTCGACCGAGACGTGGTAGCGCTCGAAGATCGAGAGCACGCGGCGGATGATGCCCACCTCGTTGGACATGTGGTCCTTCAGGATGTGCACGGCCACGAAGTTGCGCTTGCCGGTGACGCCCGTGATGATGGGCTCGCCGGAGATGTAGTCCTCGCGGTCGGAGATGATGGTGCCGGGGTCGGCGGGTCGGTTGGTGTTCTTGACCGCGATGGGGATACCGGCCTCCATCACGGGGAACACGGCCTCCTCGTGCAGGACCGACGCACCCATGTAGGAGAGCTCGCGCAGCTCCTGATAGGTCACGCGGCCGATCGGCTGGGGGCGCTCCACGATGCGCGGGTCGGCGGAGAGGAAGCCCGACACGTCCGTCCAGTTCTCATAGAGGTCCGCGCCCAGGCACTTGGCGAGAATCGAGCCCGAGATATCGCCGCCGCCGCGGTCGAGCAGCTTGATCTGCCCCTCGCGCGTGGCGCCGTAGAAGCCCGGCATTACGAAGCCGCCGGGGATGCCCCGCTCCTGCACCAGCGCCTCGGTGCGGGTCATCGAGAGCGTGCCGTCGTGATGGAAGGCCACCACATCGGCCGCATCCAAAAACGGCAGACCCAGGTACTCGGCCATAAGCTGGGCGGTGAAGTACTCGCCGCGGCTGACGAGCTCCTCGGTGGTGAGCTCGCCGGCGCGGGCGCGCTCGGCGAACGCGGCGAACTCCTCGCGGATGGGATAGGTCAGCCCCAGGTCGTCGGCGATATCGAAGTAGCGCTGGGCGATATCGTCCAGAAGGTCGTCGCATGAGACGTGGTAGCGCACATGAGCCGCCACCAGGTAGAGCAGGTCCGTGACCTTGGCGTCGCTCTTGTAGCGGCGACCGCAGGCGGACACCACGATGAAGCGGCGCGCCGGGTCGGCTTGGACGATGTCTTTGATCTGGCGGAAGTGGTCGGCATCGGCGACCGATGAGCCGCCGAACTTGGCGATCTTAATCATGACGAAGCGGTTACCTTTCCCATGCCGTGCGTGAGCCTGTCGCAGCTCTGATACCATGGGCGTACTTGTCGCCGAGGCATTCGAGGAGCTTATCGACCATGGGTTTGTATCATAGTACACGTTCCGCCGCAGATTCCGTTTCCAGCAAAGTTGCCATAAGGACCGGCATCGCCCCGGACGGCGGGCTCTATGTCTCGGACGCCCTGGGCAGCGAGAAACTCGACGTAAACGCTTTGGTCGGCCAGGGCTACCATGCCATCGCGCGCGCGGTTCTAGGTTTGTTACTACCTGATTACACGGAAGACGAGATCGCCGCCTGCGTGGACGAGGCCTATACCGGCACCTTCGCCGCGGACGAGGTCACCCCGGTGCGCATGCTCGGAAACGCGGTCTCGCCCGTCCCGACGACGGCGGCGACCGGTGTGCTCGAGCTTTTCCACGGACCCACAAGCGCCTTCAAGGACGTCGCGCTTCAGATGCTGCCGCGCCTGATGGCGCGGGCGCAGGCAAGCGCCGGTGCGGGCGAGCGCATCATGATCGTGACCGCGACCTCGGGCGACACCGGCAAGGCGGCGCTCGCCGGTTTCGCCGACGCGCCGGGCTGCGGCATCACCGTCTTCTATCCCGAGGGCAAGGTCAGCCGCGTGCAGGAGCTGCAGATGACCACGCAGGAGGGCTCCAACGTCGCCGTGGCGGCCGTGCGCGGCAACTTCGACGACGCGCAGAGCGCCGTGAAGCGCATCTTCGCCGACCGTGCGCTCGCCCGCCGCCTGGCGGACGCCGGCGTGGTGCTCTCCAGCGCGAACTCCATCAACGTCGGCCGCCTGGTCCCGCAGGTGGTCTACTACTTCGCCGCATACGCCCAGCTGGTGCGTGCCGGCAAGATCGCGTGCGGCGATGCGGTCGAGTTCTGCGTGCCCACGGGCAACTTCGGCGACGTCCTCGCCGGCTACTATGCCAAGCTTCTGGGGCTGCCGGTTGCCAAGCTCATCGTGGCGGCGGACAAGAACAACGTGCTCTTTGACTTCCTGACCACGGGCGTCTACGACCGCAACCGCCCGTTTTTCACCACCACCTCGCCGAGCATGGACATCCTCATCTCCTCGAACCTCGAGCGCATGCTCTACTACCTCTCGGGCGGCGATTGCGAGCTCATCGCCCGCCTCATGGCCGACCTCGCCGAAACGGGCCGCTTCGAGGTCGCGCCCGAGCTCCTCGCGAAGATCCAGGAGGTCTTCGCCTGCGGTTGGGCCGATGAGGACCAGGTTGCGGCGGCGATCGAGCGCTGCTGGGAGACCGAGCGCTACGTGATCGACCCGCACACCGCCTGCGGCTACCACGTGCTGGGCCAGGTTGCGCCCGCCGAAGGCGCCGCGGCGCGCGTGCTCCTCTCCACGGCGAACCCCTACAAGTTCCCACGCGCCGTGCTGGCCGCCCTGGGGCACGAGACACCGGCCGACGACTTCGCGTGCATGCGCGAGCTCGAGCGCGTGACGAGCACCACCGCGCCCGTACAGCTCGCATCGCTCGAGACCGCCCGCGCCCGCTTCTCCGACGTGGTGGATGTGCCCGCTATGGGCGCCTACGTGGAGCAGGCCGCACTCAAGTAGCGAATCGCAAGAGCTCGCCCGAAGGATCGGCTGGGATATCCTTCGTCGCGAGTTCCGCAGCGCGCAGCGCGAGGACTGTCCGAGCAGCGAAGGATATCCCGGCCGATCCTCAAGGAGGAGACCATGATCAAGATCACCGTTCCCGCAACGAGCGCGAACTTAGGGATTGGCTACGACACGCTGGGCATGGCGGTATCGCTCTACGCGCACTTCACCTTCGATCGCGCCGACAAGCTCGTCATCACCGGCTGCCCTGAGGAGTTCCAAAACGCCGACAACATGGTCTATCAGGCCTTCGAATACGCTCTGCGTGCCTGGGGCGAGCAGCCCTTCCCCATCGCGATCGGCATCGACACCGAGATCCCGGTCGCACGCGGCCTGGGATCGAGCTCCACCTGCGTGGTCGCGGGCATCATGGGAGCCGCCGCCCTCACCGACCACACGGTCACGCGCGAGGAGCTCGTCGCCCTCGCCACCGAGCTTGAGGGTCATCCCGACAACGTCGCACCCGCGATCCTGGGTGCCGCGGTGTGCTCGTTCACGCCGGCGGGGCAGCTGCCGCGCTGCCTGCGCTACGACGTCTCCCCGCGCCTACGCTTCATCACCATCATCCCGCCTTACGAGGTTCACACCGCAGACGCCCGCAAGGTGGTGCCCCAGGAGGTGCCGCTCTCGACCGCGGTGTGGCAGATGGGCCGCATCGCAGGACTCACCCGCGGTCTTGAGACGGGCAACCTCGACCTTATCGCCGCGGCGAACGACGACCGCCTGCAAGAGCCCTATCGCCGCCACCTGATCCCCGATTACGACGCCATCCGCGAGACCTGTCTTACCGGCGGCGCCAAGACCATCTGGATCTCGGGCTCGGGTTCGACCCTCATGGCGGTCACGGACGATACCATCGTGGCGAAGTTTCTGCAGGTCCGACTGCGCGAGCGCTTCCCGGAGTGCGCGGTGCACATCCTCACCAGCGACACCGAGGGCGCGCAGATCGAGTATCTGTAAAACAGTCCGGTAACAGGGCTTATGCGACCTCGTCCAGCTCGAACACCGGCTCCATCAAATCCTCCATCGAGCAATGGAGAACGCGCGACAGCCTCATCAGCGTTTGCGCCTGGGCCTTGTTGATATCCTTCTGGCGCTGCTCGTACATCTGGATGGAGCGCAGGCCCACGCCGGAGCGATGCGCGAGCTCGCGCTGTGAAAGGCGCAGCCCGCTTCGCAAGCACGCAAGGCGGGTGGGAGTTCCCACCTCGCTGTCGCGAGCCCATTCCGCAAAGAGCTCGCAAAACCGCTCCTCAGACGCTTCGTGCCACGGATGGTATAGCCCGACGAGGTCATCATAGGGCATGATACGGAATAATTCATCAAACGCGATTCCAAGACGCCACTGAATGAATGCGGCAACCCACCCTGCCCAGTAGTCGGGCGTCTTCTCAAACCTAAAATAAGGGTTGGGAAGATCCGCATCGCCATACCCGAACTCCACCGATAGATGTGCGAACAGTTCTGGGCCCGACATGCCGGAAACCACCGACGGATTACCCTTAGCGAACATATCGCCCAACGAGCTCATACAGAACAAGTCGGCGACTTCGTCGCCCTCTGCGCCGTAATCGTTTACCGCATAATCGAAAAACTCGGCAAGCACCGCCATGGCATCGGCGAGGTACATCCTGTCATACGCGAACGTCATCTTGCTTCAACCCCTCCGACAGAATCGTATTCATGTACAAACCCTGAACAATCCCGCGTCGCGATTCTTCGAAAAACGCTTTACGCGCAGCCCTATCTCGCTCGATGCGCCGTCGATGGTACGTTTCCCAGGAGGCGGTTTCATATCCCACGAATCTGATGCGCTCAAACGCCTCGCGGCTTTTAAGCACCACTTGCGTGCCCAGATTCCCTAGACGCATCACGGTTTCCAACTGTCCCACAGACAATCCGTTAGACACGAACGAGCGGACGAATGAGAAATACGAATCGTCAGCACGATAACCCCGAACAACGTCATACGGAGACAAATCGATGAGAAAGTTCTCGATAAGATACTCGATCGCCGCCTGGGCAATGGGAACACTGGCATTGACCACACGGTTATTCACCAAGATCGCAAGCCATTCGAGCACCGAATGCGTGCCGTCTTCCAAATCGAGCACGCGCAGGCCTTCGGTGTCGAGCTCATAGTGATTCGCAATGCCATCCTTCTCGCGCGGACACGCCCACTCCTTTGCAAGCTCCACATAAGGGGTGCAATAGAAGCCAGGTCCATAATCATTGCGCGGACGTGACAGCTCGAAACGAGGTTCGCGCACAATCTGCGTTGAGCCGTGCCAGAGCTCCATGGGTGGCCTCCCTTTATCGTAGATATCACCGCAGTGATATCTATCACTATGGTGATAGTTTAGCAGACCGTTCGAGCGCCTGGCAGGGAGCACCTCTTTAGCAGCAACGCCAGCGGACAAGAACGGTCTGTTCCATACGACCCGCCCCCCATCTGTCCCCTTTGCCACCCTCATGCTAGGATGGGACAAACGTAGCCGAACAGGAGCACCATGGCATCATCGCAGCACGCTCACGACAAGCAGAACGCCCCGCAACGCAAGGCACCACACCCCACGACCGGCCGTACCCCCGCGCGCCCGCAAGCACACCCCAAGGCGGCCAATCGCAAGCAGACCCGCGCGCATCGTCCTTCCGGCGCACATAAGGACACGCCCATGCTCGACCCCACCGGCCCTACCGCGCTCGGCTTCACCCGCGCGGACTTCCCGCCCACCTGTCGCGCCGACATGGAGGCACGCGGGTGGGACGCGTGCGATTTCGTCTACGTGTCCGGCGACGCCTACGTAGACCACCCGAGCTTCGGTGCCGCGATCATCGTGCGCCTGCTCGAGAGCCACGGCTACCGCGTGGGCGTGATCGCCCAGCCCGATTGGCGCGATCCCGCAAGCGTGACAGCCCTCGGCGAGCCGCGCCTTGCCTTCCTGGTCTCATCGGGCAACATGGACTCCATGGTGAACCACTACAGCGTGGCCAAGCACCGCCGCAAGAGCGACGCCTACACCCCGGGCGGGGTGGCGGGAGCTCGGCCCGACCATGCCGTGGTGGTCTATGGCAACCTGATTCGCCAGACATACAAGACGACGCCCATCGTCATCGGCGGGATCGAGGCGAGCCTCAGGCGCCTTGCCCACTACGACTACTGGTCGGACAAGCTCAAACGCTCGATCCTGCTCGACTCCGGCGCCGACATCGTGAGCTACGGCATGGGCGAGCGCTCGATCGTCGAGATCGCCGATGCGCTTGCGGGCGGGCTGCCCGTGGACCAGATCACCTACGTCGACGGGACATGCTACCGCACCCGCTCGCTCGACGAGGTCTATGACTACACCCTGCTTCCCAGCTGGAACGAGGTCTCCACCGACAAGCTCGCCTACGCCAGAAGCTTCGCCGTGCAGTACGACAACATGGACCCCATCCGCGGTGGACGCTTGGTGGAACCCTACCCGCACGACGTTTACGTGGTGCAGAACCCGCCTGCCAAGCCGCTCTCGCAAGCGGAGTTCGACCAGGCATACGACCTCCCCTACACGCGCACCTACCACCCCGACTACGAGGCGGCGCGCGGCGTGCCCGCGCTCAAAGAGGTCAAGATGAGCCTCATCTCCAACCGCGGGTGCTTCGGCGAGTGCAGCTTCTGCGCGCTCACGTTCCACCAGGGGCGCATCGTGCAGGCCAGAAGCCACAAGAGCCTCATCGACGAGGCCAGGAAAATCACGGCCGAGCCCGACTTCAAGGGCTATATCAACGACGTCGGCGGCCCCACGGCGAACTTCCGCCAACCCGCATGCAAAAACCAGCTCAAGCACGGCGCCTGCCTGCGCAAGCGCTGCCTATGGCCCCATGTGTGCCGCAGCATGGACGTCGACCACAGCGACTACGTGGCGCTCCTGCGCGAGCTCAGGGCACTCCCCGGCGTGAAGAAAGTCTTCGTGCGCAGCGGCATCCGCTTCGACTACGCGCTGGCCGACACGGACGACACCTTCATCCGCGAGCTCTGCGAGCACCACGTCTCCGGCCAGCTCAAAGTCGCGCCCGAACACGTCTCGGACGCCGTGCTCTCGGTCATGGGCAAGCCCAGCCGCGCCGTGTACGACCGCTTCGTCGAGAAGTACCGCACGGTGAACCGGGAACTCGGCAAGAAGCAATACCTGGTGCCCTACCTTATGAGCAGTCACCCGGGCTCCACCCTGAAGGAGGCCGTGGAGCTTGCCGAGTACGTGCGCGACATGGGATATGACCCCGAGCAGGTGCAGGACTTCTACCCTACCCCGTCCACCATGTCCACGTGCATGTACTACACGGGTGTGGACCCGCGCACCATGAAACCGGTCTACGTGCCGCGCTCGCAGCACGAGAAGGCCCTGCAGCGCGCGCTCATCCAATACCGCCGCCCGGAGAACTACGACCTGGTGCGCGAGGCGCTCGAGCGCGCGGGCCGGCGCGATCTCATAGGGTTCGGGCCGAAATGCCTGATCCGCCCCATGCGTCCGCACGGGCAGAAGACGGGCAGGCACGCGGGAGGGAAAGGCGGCGGCAGCGCCACCGGAGCCGGCGGCGGCAAGACCTTCGGCGGAACGGCGAACAGCACCTCGGGCCGCACGGGAGGTCGGGCGCGCGGCGGGGCCCCGAACCAGCATCGCGACCCCCGCGGCGGCAAGAAGCGCGGTGGCAACGCGGCAGGCCGCAACCGCACCGGCCAGGGCCGCGAGGCCAACCGCGGCGGCCATCGGGGTTAGGCGGCATCTTCTATCGCGACGGCCCTACAGGCAGGCTACCTCGATGCGCCGCTTGAGCCTGTCGATGCCGAGACCGGTTTCCGACGAGGTGACGATGACGTCGTCGGCGGGCACGTTCAGCTGCCGCTTGATCGCAGCCGCCTGCTGGCTCTGCTTGGAGCGGCTGAGCTTGTCCGCCTTGGTGAGCGCCACCACGAAGGGGAACTCCCCTTCTTGCAGAAACTCGATCATCTGATGGTCGAGCGCGCTGGGATCGTGCCGGATGTCCACGAGCGAGACCACCAGGTTGAAGCTGCGCTCCAAGTCGAAGAAGTCGCCGATTAGGCGTGCCCAACGGTCACGCTCGGCCTTGGAGCGTCGCGCGAAACCGTAACCCGGCAGGTCGATGAAGTGGACGCCATCGGCCTCGAAGAAGTTGACATTGGCGGTCTTGCCCGGAGTGCTCGAAACCTTGACCAGGCCCTTGCGCCCGAAGATCTTGTTCATGATCGATGA
>CASFIQ010000136.1 GCA_949294785.1 uncultured Collinsella sp. | reverse complement strand
ACCGATGGTCTCGATCCCGCGCGCGTCAAACCCATCGACCAGGTGCTCGCACCGCCCTCGTTCAGCGCCGCGGCGGCGCGGGTGGCGTATTGGATGAGCCGCGAGTACGTGGCGCCCCCCGCCGAGTGCCTGCGGCTCTTCCTGCCCCCGGGGGGCTCGCCCAAGCCCGTGCGCCAGCCGGATGGCACCTACCGGATCGAGCGCCCGCAGGTCGCCCGCGCGACGACGCGCTGGGTGTCCCTCACCGACGAGGGGCACGCCTTCGTCCCCGCGGCACGCGCGCACCGGCAGCGCCAGCTGCTCGACGCGCTCTCGTGCGGGCCGGTGACCACGCAGGAGCTTGGCCTGCTCCATCCGGGCATGTCCGGCACCGTCCGCGCGCTCGAGCGCCGCGGCGCGGTGCGCGTTGAGGAGCGTCGCGTGTGGCGCGGCGACGCGGGCGAGACCGCGCTCTCCTCGGCGACGGCGGCGCCCCCGAAGCGCCTCACGCGCGGCCAGTGGGACGCCCTCGATGCGATCGAGGACGAGCTCGAGCGCCGTCGCGGCGGTGCCGTGCTCGTCGACGGGGTCACGGGCTCGGGCAAGACCGAGGTCTACCTCTCCGCGATCGAGCACGCGGTCGCGCAGGGAGGCTCCGCATGCGTCCTCGTCCCCGAGATCTCGCTCACCGCGCAGACCGTCGGGCGCTTCCGCTCGCGCTTCGGCGACGCGGTCGCGGTCTTCCACTCGCGGCTCACCCCGGGCGAGCGGCTCGACCAATGGGACCGCGTCGCCTTAGGCGAGGCGCGCGTGGTGGTGGGCGCCCGCTCGGCGCTCTTTTGCCCCTATCGCGACCTGCGGATCATCATCATCGACGAGGAGCACGAGCAGTCCTACAAGCAGGGGACGAGCCCGCGCTACCATGCGCGCGAGGTCGCGCTCGCCATCGGCCGCGAGACCGGGGCGCCGGTGGTCATGGGCTCGGCGACGCCTTCAGCCGAGGCGCTCGAGCGCGCCCGGGCAGGGACCTATCTCGGGCATCCCTGGCGCCGCGTGGAGATGCCCGAGCGCCCGGGCGAGGCGCGCCTGCCCCGCGTCGTCGTGGCGGATCTGCGGCGCGAGTTCGCCGCGGGCAGCCGCTCGATCTTCTCGGCCCCGCTCGCCGAGTCGCTGCTCGATGTGGCCCGTCGGCGCGAGAAGGCGGTCGTCCTGCACAACCGCCGCGGCTTCGCACCCTTCCTCATGTGCCGCGAATGCGGGTGCGTGCCCACCTGCGAGCACTGCTCGACCGCGCTCACCTACCACGAGCGCACCCATACGCTCGAGTGCCACACCTGCGGCACCGTCATCCCCGTCGCCGCCTACCCGGCGCCCGCGTCGCGCTGCCCGCGCTGCGGGAGCCGCTATCTGGCCAAGATGGGGCTCGGCACGCAGCAGGTCGAGGACGCCCTGCGGGCGCTTCTGCCCGATGACGTGGCCGTCATCCGCATGGACGCCGACTCCACGCGCGGCAAGGACGGGCACCGCCGCCTGCTGGAGGAGTTCGACGCGGCCGAGTGCGCGGTGCTCCTAGGTACGCAGATGATCGCCAAGGGGCTCGACTTCCCCGAGGTGACCCTCGCGGCGGTGATCAACGCCGACTACGCCCTCAAGATGCCCGATTTCCGTGCGGGCGAGCGCTCCTTCGACCTGCTGGAGCAGCTCGCGGGCCGCGCCGGTCGCGGCGAGCGGCCCGGAACCGTTATCATCCAGACCTACCTGCCCGACGATCCCGTGATCCGCGCGGTGGCGACGCACGACCGCGCGATCTTCACCGAGCACGACCGCGCGATGCGCGCCGATGCCTCCTATCCGCCCTTCGTGCGCCTCGTGAACGTGGTGGTCCGCGGTGCGGACGAGCGCGCGGTGGAGCGTCATGCCGCGTCCGTCGCACGGGCGCTGCGCGAGCTCGTGCGTGCGGAGGGTGCGGGTGCCGCCCCGCCCCGAGCGTCCCTCACGCCCCAGGATGAGGCGCTGCCCTCGATTGCGGACCTTCCCTGGGATGGGCCGGCGGGCCCCGCGCCCGCCCGGTCGGACACCGGCTCTCCAGCAGACGGCGCCGATGCGCCGAGCCTCCCGCCGGCGCACCGCGATGCCTCGACGGTCGAGGTCCTGGGGCCCGCGCCCTGCGTCATCAAGCGCGCGAAGGACCGCTACCGTTTCCATGTTCTGGTCAAGAGCCCGGTGGGGTACCATATCTCAGAGATCGTTTCCCGCGCGCTGCGCCAGGTGGGCACGGCCGCGGGCATCAGCATCAGCGTCGATGTGGACGCCTACGACCTCATGTGAGGCCGCGGGCACCTGCAGATAAGAGAAGGGTCGTATATCCATGGAACTCAACGGCATCGTGATCTCGCCCGATCCGCGTCTTCGCCAGGAGTGCGCCGAGATCACCGAGATCACCTCCGAGATCGAGGAGCTCGCCGAGCGCATGAAGCGCGAGATGTTCGAGAACGGCGGCTGCGGCCTGGCGGCGCCTCAGGTGGGCGAGCTCGTACAGCTGGTCGTCATCGACGTGGACTACACCTCTGCCGATGATTACGACCCCTATGTGCTCATCAACCCGCAGATCGTGGAGAGCTCCGATACCACGCGCCCCTTCAGCGAGGGGTGCCTCTCGATCCCCGGGATCAACTGCGAGATCGAGCGTCCCGACCATGTGGTCGTGGAGGCGTACGACCTGGACGCCAACCTCATGCGCTACGAGGCGTCCGGCGACCTCATGTGCGTCTGCCTTCAGCACGAGATCGATCATCTGCACGGCGTCACCATGTTCGAGCGCCTGGAGCCCCAGCGCCGCATGCACGCCCTGCGCGAGTACCAGGAGGCCCGCGCCCGCGGTGCCATGCCCGGCGAGACCAGCTAGCACGGACGTCGTGGGGGAGGGGGACGGATGCTCTCCGGGCGCGCGTCGCGCAGCGAGCCGAAGGCGCCGCGCGCCCGGAGAGCATCCGCCCCCTCACGGGTCTTCGTCGTCCACGGTAGGCGTTAGAGGTTAGGAAGAGGGGATAGATGATGAGGATTGTCTTTATGGGGACGCCGGCGTTCGCCGTGCCGTCGCTTCGCGCGCTGGCCGAGCGCTTCGAGGTCGCGCTCGTGCTCACCCGACCCGACGCCGTGCGGTCG
>CASFIQ010000135.1 GCA_949294785.1 uncultured Collinsella sp. | reverse complement strand
TTTCCGATTCCGGTCAGATATGCGGGGTAGCCCTATCTCACCGAGCGGGGACGCATGTCCCAGGTGAGATGGGAGGCCATGTATGGAACTGCACGATATCGACCAGGTGCGCGCGGCGATTCTCGAAGCCGAGGCGGAGGGTGCCTGCCTGCTGATCGAGGACGCGGAGGTGCGCGCGCTCATCCGCAGGCGCCGGAGGTGCGACGACATCGTCTCGCCGGCGCGCCGGCTCTACGCGAGCGCGCCGGCGGGGGCGGTGCTCGCCGATGACGAGCGGCACCTCGCGATGATGCGCGCGTATGCGCGCGAGGACCCTGGTCTCGTGTTCTGCGCCCAATCGGCGGCGACGGTCTTCGGGGTCGACGCGCCCGCGCATCTGCTGCGCGAGGTGTGCGTGCTCGCACCGCAGGGCGGCAAGGCGGGACGGCGCGGCGCGCTCAGGCGGTTTGCGCACCGAGCGTGCAACGTGGTGGAGGTTCGGGGATTTCAGGTGGTCGAGCCCTGCGAGATGCTGTTCGATATCCTGCGCTCCTGGGATCCCTGCGAGGCGGTGGCGGCAGGCGACGCGGCGCTGCGCAGCGGGCTTGTCGATCATCGGGAGCTCATCGAGCACGTGGAGGTTTCGGGCAGGGGCCGGCACGGCGTTATCCAGGCGCGGCGTCTGGTGCGCTGGCTCAGCCCGGCCGCACGCTCCCGCGAGGTATCCATGTTGCGCGCGCACATCCGGTCGCTGGGGTTCGCCGAGGCCGAGCTCGATGCGACGGTCGAGGACCCGGACATCCGGGATGAGGACGGCGCTCCGGTACGCTTCAGGCACGATATGGTGTGGCGCTGTGCGAACGGGATGCAGGTCGCGCTCGATGTCGACGATCGGCTCCCCACGCCACCGCTCGAGAACCGCTCGCCTGCGGTGACGGAGGCGCTGCTCGATGAGGCGGGTGCCGGGAATGCCGCCGCGGGCTGCGATGCGATGCCCGCAACGGTCGGGTTGAGCTCATACGGGGAGGAGCCGTTCTCGGATGAGGGTTCTTGGTGCGGTTGCGACGGGGCGGGCGCGTACTTCGAAGAGAGGCCGCCCGAGATCCTCTTCGAGCCCATCGCGACGCTCCACGTGGCAGCCGCTGACGTGGAGATGATCTGCGGCGCGTGCATCGACGTGCTCGGCCCGTATCTGGACGAGCTGGGCGTGCCGATGGCGGGTGTTCCGGCGATGCGCGCGGACCCTGGGTGCTCCCTGTGGTTTTGAGCGCAATCGTTGCGGGTGGCCGCGGCGCGCCCATATAATGGTTGACCGAACGCCGACGCGCGGGCGCGCCGGACCCGCGGTCTGTTGAGGAGGACGCGCATGCAGGCACAGAAGGTGAAGGGCACCCAGGATCTGATCGGGCGCGATATGCGCGCGTGGCAGCGCATGCAGCGCGTTGCCGCCGAGGTGTTCGGCCCCTATGGGTTCGATGCCGTGGAGACCCCCGCGCTCGAGCAGGTCGATGTCTTCGTGCACGGTATCGGGCAGTCGACCGACGTGGTGCGCAAGGAGATGTTCCGCGTGTTCGCCGGGGCCAACCTGGATGCGATGCTCGCCGCCGGCTCGGAGGATGCCCTCAAGGCGTCCCAGCGCCTGGCGCTTCGTCCCGAGGGCACGGCGGGCGTGGTTCGCGCCGTGGTCGAGAACAACCTGGTGCCCCAAGGGGCAACGCCGGCGAAGCTCTGGTACGCCGAGGCGATGTTTCGCGGCGAGCGCCCGCAGAAAGGGCGCCTGCGCCAGTTCCACCAGGTGGGCATCGAGTGGCTGGGCGCCCCCGATCCGGCGGCGGATGCCGAGTGCATCATCATGCTCATGGAGTTCTACCAGCGCCTGGGCTTCGACCTCTCCAAGCTTCGCCTGCTCATCAACTCGATGGGCGACCCGGCGTGCCGTCCCGCCTATCGCGATCGGGTGCGCGACTTCATCCTCGCGCATGCCGACGAGATGTGCGACGAGTGCCGCGAGCGCGCCGAGGTGAACCCGCTGCGCGCCTTCGACTGCAAGAACCCGCACTGCCACGAGGTCATGCAGGCGGCGCCGCTCATGCGCGACCACCTGTGCGACGACTGCCGCGCGCACTACGAACAGGTGAAGCGCTACCTCGATGAGGCCGGTATCGCCTACGTGGAGGACCCCACCCTCGTGCGCGGCCTTGACTACTACACGCGCACCGTCTTCGAGGTGGAGGCGCCGGGCGCCGGCGTGGGCTCCATCGGCGGCGGCGGGCGCTACGACGGCCTCGTGGAGCTCGAGGGCGGCAAGCCCACCCCGGGCGTGGGTTTCGCCGTGGGCTTCGAGCGCGCCATGCTCGCCCTCGAGGCGTTCGGCGGCTCGCTTGCCGACAGGCCCGCACCCTGCATCTACGTGGCGAACGCCGGCGCCGACCTCAGGCCCCACGTGTTCGCCCTCACGCGCGAGCTGCGCGCCGCGGGCCTGCGCACCGAGGCGGATTACCAGGGCCGTTCGCTTAAGAGCCAGTTCAAGCAGGCGGACAAGCTGGGTGCTCGCCTCATTCTCGTCATCGGTGGGGACGAGCTCGCCCAGGGGGTCGTGCGCCTGCGCGACATGGGCACGCATGAGGAGCGCCTGGTGCCCCGCGCCGAGGTTGCGGCCGCTGTTCGGGAGGCCCTCGCGGCGAGTTCGGCGCGCTAGCCGTCTGCCGAGCACACGGCGCCATACGCGTAGTTTTTCTTGCGGAGATACATGCGTTTTGGTAACGCGTTCGTTTCTCCCGCTGCGCCGTGCCTATAATGGGTGCCGTTGACTCGACACCAAGGAGGCAGCAGCGTGAGTGCATCATCCGCTTTGACCGGTGCCCTGAAGCGCGTCTTCACGGGCGCCCATCGCTTAGGCGCCGTCGACACCGACTCCGCCATCGAGGCCTACACCGAGATCGATATCCCGCAGAGCCTGCGCGATAACCTGGCGCTGTTCCTGCGGCTCGAGCGCCGCGTGCTCCAGGAGTTCGATCCAAACGTCTGCGAGACGTTCGACCAGCTGCTGAACAGCGTGATCCACGCCAACGAGGGCAACCCCGGCACCGATGCGGCCGACGAGCCGGTTGATGACGAGGGCGTGCCCATCTCCGATGCGCCCGGCGCGGCGGCGTTCCGCCATGCCGTCGAGCTCATCGACGCGCTGCCGCACGACCAGGCGCAGGTAGTCATCCGCGCCTTCACGACGTTCTTCCACCTCGCGAACCTCTCCGAGGAGAACTACCGCGTGAGCAAGCTGCGCGAACGCGAGCAGGCGGTCGATATCAACTCCACTGTCGATGCCTCCAACGAGCTCACGGTCGCCTACCACCAGCTGCTCGACGAGGTCGGTCCCGAGCAGGCCAACGCCCTCCTGCGCAAGCTCGAGTTCCACCCCGTGTTCACCGCGCACCCCACCGAGGCGCGCCGCAAGGCC
>CASFIQ010000134.1 GCA_949294785.1 uncultured Collinsella sp. | reverse complement strand
CGCGCGCAGGCGTCCGAGCGCCTGAAGAGCCTCTCCGGACGCGTGCCCGAGCTCGAGCGCCGGCTCGAGGGCCTCGACCGCCGCATCCGCGCCACGCGTCAGGCCTCGCGCTCGCTCGAGGTGCTCCGTCTGCGCGTGGACCCGCTGCACGACCGCTACGTCGCGCTCTCCGACCGCGCGATGGAGTGGGCGGCGCGCCTGCGCGACCAGGCGTCGCTCGAGGAGGCCGATTCCGCCTCCCTCAAGAAGACCATCGAGGACGCGAAGGCCGAGGTCGCCGCCACCAAGGCATCGCTCGACGAGGCGAACGCGCTCGCCGGCGAGCTCAAGGTGGAGCGCGGCAGGCTCGAGGTTCAGGTGGAGGGCGCCATCAAGGCCATCACCGCCGACGGTACCACGGTCCTGGAGGAGGCGCTCAAGCTCCCCGCGCCCGACGACCGCGATGCCTGCGAGCGCGAGCTCAAGCAGCTCGTCACCAAGATCAACAACCTGGGCCCCGTGAACCAGGTGGCCATGGAGGAGTACGAGCGCCTGCGCGAGCGGGCGGATTACATCGAGGCGCAGCTTGCCGACCTGGAGGGCGCCCGCAAGGCGCTCACCAAGATCTCCGCGGCGATCGATCGCAAGATGCGCCGCGCCTTCGTCGCCACGTTCGACAAGGTGGATGAGAACTTCCGCGAGATCTTCGGCATGCTCTTCCCGGGCGGCTTGGCGCATCTGGAGATGACCGACCCCGAGCACCCGGACGAGACCGGCGTGGAGGTCGTGGCGCAGCCGCGCGGCAAGCGCATCACCAAGATGATGCTCATGTCCGGCGGCGAGAAGTCCCTGACGGCGCTCGCGCTGCTGTTCGCCGTCTACAAGACGCGCACCGTGCCCTTCTACGTGCTGGACGAGGTCGAGGCGGCGCTCGACGACTCCAACCTCTCGAAACTCCTCGGCGCCATCGAGGTGCTGCGCCATAAGACGCAGCTTCTGGTGGTGTCGCACCAGCGCCGCACCATGGAGGATGCCGACGTGCTCTACGGCGTGTCGATGCAGGCAGACGGCGTGAGCCGCGTGGTGAGCCAGCGGCTCGACCGCGAGACGGGAAAGGTCGTGAACGCGTAGCATGGGTCTTTTCGATTCGCTCAAGGCGGGCCTCGAGCGCAGCCGCGAGGCCATCAACGAGATCTTCTACTTTGGCGGCGAGGTGGACGAGAGCTTCTGGGAGGAGCTCGAGGACACGCTCGTCATGGGCGATATGGGCGCCGAGGTGGCGCTCTCCGTTGCCGACGAGCTGCGCGACCTGGCTGCGCGCAAGAACCTGAAGACCGCGACGCAGCTGCGCGGCGCCCTTGCCGAGCGGCTCGCCACGCGCTTCGCCGCGCCGGCGCGCGACCCCTTCCGCGACACGCCCTCGTGCGTACTCTTCGTCGGAATCAACGGGGCGGGCAAGACCACCACGGTGGGCAAGATCGCGAGCGCCGCGCACGAGGCGGGCAAGCGCGTGGTCATCGGCTCGGCCGACACCTTCCGCGCCGCCGCGATCGAGCAGCTTGACGTGTGGGGCCAGCGCGCCGGCGTGCCCGTGGTCAAGCGCGACCGCGGCGCCGATCCGGCGAGCGTCTGCTACGACGTGCTCGACGAGGCCGACCGTGTGGGCGCCGACCTGGTGCTCATCGACACCGCCGGCCGCCTGCACACGAGCCCCGAGCTCATGCGCGAGCTCGCCAAGGTGGTCAACGTCACCCGCAAGCGCGCCGAGAAGATGAAGGCGGGCCCCATGGCCGTCTACGTGGTGCTCGTCATCGACGCCGCGACCGGCCAGAACGGCCTTGCGCAGGCGGAGGAGTTCAACGCCGCGCTGGGGCTCGACGGCATCATCCTGACCAAGCTCGACGGCACGGCCAAGGGCGGCATCGCGCTCGCCGTGGCGCAGCGCCTGCGGCTGCCCATCTACCGCGTGGGCGTGGGCGAGCACGTCGAGGACCTGCAGGAATTCGATGCGCACGACTTCTGCCGCGCCCTTGTGGGGGAGTAGGCGCGCCCTGTTTAACAAGTTTGCGATACCATCGCCGATGAGGAGATAGCACTCATGTTCAACAACCTGTCCGATCGTCTGAACGACACCTTCGACCGCCTGCGCGGCAAGGGCAAGCTCACCGAGGCCGACATCACGAGCGCGATGCGCGACATCCGCATGGCGCTGCTCGAGGCCGACGTCAACTTCAAGGTCGTCAAGGACTTCGTCGCCAAGACCCGCGAGCGCTGCCTCAACGCGGAGGTCATGGATTCGCTCACCCCGGCGCAGAACGTGGTGAAGATCGTGCTGGACGAGCTCGTGGAGCTTCTGGGCTCCACCGAGAGCAAGCTCGTGCTCTCGAGCCGCATCCCCAACGTGATCATGCTCGTGGGCCTGCAGGGCTCCGGTAAGACCACCGCGGCGGTGAAGCTCGCCTACCTTTTGAAGAAGCAGGGCCGCTCGCCGTTGCTCGCCGCCTGCGACGTCTACCGTCCCGCCGCGGCCGACCAGCTCGAGACGCTCGGCGGCGAGATCGGCGTGCCGGTCTTCCGCGGCGACGGCGCGCACCCCGTCCAGATCGCGCAGGACGCCATCCGCGAGGCCGTGGACCGCATGCGCGACGTGGTGATCGTCGACACCGCCGGCCGCCTGCAGATCGACGAGCAGATGATGCAGGAGGCCGTCGACATCAAGCGCGCCGTGAAGCCCGACCAGGTGCTCATGGTCGTCGATGCCATGACCGGCCAGGACATCGTCAACGTGGTCTCGACCTTCGCCGAGCGCACCGACTTCGACGGCGTCATCATCTCCAAGCTCGATGGCGACGCCCGCGGCGGCGGCGCGCTCTCGGTCCGCGCGGTGACGGGCAAGCCCATCAAGTTCGTATCGATGGGCGAGAAGCCCGACTCGCTCGAGGTCTTCAGCCCCGATCGCATGGCCAAGCGCATCCTCGGCATGGGCGACGTGGTGGGCATCATCGAGAAGGCCCAGGAGATGGCCGATGCCGAGAGCATCGAGGCGGCCGAGCGGATGCTGCGCGACGGCTTCACCATGAACGACATGCTCGACCAGATGCGCCAGCTGAAGAAGATGGGCGGCGCCAAGAAGCTCCTGGGTATGCTTCCCGGCGGCCAGCGCATGCTCTCGCAGATGGGTGGCGACTTCGACGAGAGCGTCTTCGACAAGAACGAGGCGATGATCCTCTCGATGACCAAGGCGGAGCGGCTGCGCCCCTCCTCCATCAACGGTCAGCGGCGCGCCCGCATCGCGCGCGGGTCGGGCACCACGCCGGCAGATGTGAACCAGCTCCTCAAGCAGTGGGGCGAGATGAACAAGATGATGGGCCGCATGAAGTCCATGGCGCAGCAGGCTCAGGCGGGCAAGCGCGGCAAGAAGGGTAAGAAGGGCAAGCGCGGTCGCGTCGGCATGCCCGGGATGCCCGGCATGGGCAACCTCGGTCAGATGATGGGTGGCATGGGCGGCAACCCGTTCGGCGCCATGGGCGGGTCCGGAAACGCCGACATGGATATGCTCCGCGCCATGGAGCAGCAGATGAAGCGCCGCTAGAGCAAAGGTCCCCGCGGTAGCATGGCATCGAACCTCGCCCTCATCCTTCACGGGTTCGTGGCGACCCAGCCCCTGGGTTCGGTCGACCGCGGCATCGCGGAGTACATCCTCGCCCATATGGACGAGATGGACGGCATGACCTCGGGGAGGCTCGCCCAGGCGTGCGCCGTGTCGCGGCCGACCGTGAGCCGTTTCATCCAGACGCTCGGCTTTGTTGACTACGCCTCCTTCCAACGGGCCTGCATCCTTTGGAAACGCGATGTGGGGGACCACTTCGGCGCTGCCGCCGCGAGGCCGGCCCCGTCAACGATGGGATACCTTGCCGGAGCTGAGCGGTCGCTTGCGGCGGTTAAGGACGCGATCGATGAGCGGGACCTTACCGATGCGGCGAAGTCTATCGTGCGTGCGTCCCGTCGCGTGGTCATGGGTGGCATGCAGGCGGGCGACATCGCGAGCATGTTCCATCACGACCTGTTCCAAGCGGGCCTCTACGCTCAGGTTCTTGCATCGGTCGCCGACCAGAGGATCGCCCTCGCTCACCTTGAGGAGGGCGCGTGCGCCGTGATCTTCAGCGAGCTGGGGACGTTTTTCAACCGCGTGGATGTTGCCGCGCTCGCCGCAACCAATCCCCCATCGAGCAGGATCGTTCTGGTGACCTGCGCCCCAGTCGAGGATGCCCCTGGCCGCGCTCCCGTCGACCATGTGCTGCGCTGTCCCGCGGGGCCAGCCGTATGGGAGTCGGGCATTACACTCGTCATGCTCTCACAGCTCCTCGCCATCGCCTGCCGCAACGTCCAAAAGGGATGCTGAGAGGGCGATTCTTCCTCTGCTAGCCATTATTGACCGCTTTTGCACGATTGGGCTTCGCGTAGCTTTCGGGGAGCCGTTCGCCATATGGGCTGATTCCGAGTGAGGACGGTCGATACCTCCCGAATCGCTGGAAACGGGCTTGCGATTCGTGCAAAACAGGTCCATTTTGGCTACGGGCTGCTCTAACGCGCTTTATTTCACATGCTCCGCCGCTTGCCCGTGGTTTTTCGCCGAATACCCTCGGTGTGTTTGAGAAAGCTTCGGATGGCTTCCGCACGGGTCGTTCGCTTCGGCGTTCATAATTTGAACGAGGCGTTCATCCGATGTGCGCAAATCGCCGTCGCTGTGGTCGTATGATGGACTTGCGTTGAGTGGGCAGCCATGGGGGCACCCATTCGGGCGGAGGGAGCGTGCACACGGCTATGGAATATGCGGCTTTCGCGGCGGCGGCGCTTGTCGGCGGCATCCTGCAGGGGGTGACCGGCTTCGGGTGCGGCATCATCATGATGCTCGTGCTGCCGTTCATCTACGCCATCCCGCAGGCAGCCGCCGTCTCGTCGGTAGGCGCCCTGGTCCTCGCGGCCAGCATGGCATGGCGGTACCGCGCCCATGCCGACCTTAAGACGACGCTGCCGTTCTGCGTGCCGTATCTCGTCTGCAGCGGAGTTGCGATCATGTTCTCCACGCAGGTCGACCAGGAGCTCCTGAAGCGCGTCTTCGGCGTTTTCCTGCTTGCGCTCGCGGCATACAACTTCGCCACCATGGGCAAGGCGAGCTCGAAGAAGCTCCCTGCGATCGCGCAGCTGGGGTGCATCGTGTTCTCAGGTGTCTGCGACGGCCTCTTCGGTATCGGCGGCCCGCTTATGGTGCTCTTCTTCCTTTCGCGCACCGACACGCAGGAGGACTACCTGGCGAACATCCAGCTCTTCTTCACGGTGAACGTGTTCGTGAACCTCAT
>CASFIQ010000133.1 GCA_949294785.1 uncultured Collinsella sp. | reverse complement strand
AGTAAGTGGGTTATAAACAATCCACTGCAAAAACCTCCCTCACCGATGGCTGTGGGGGCGCAAGGCTGCCGAAGTGAGGTGCATTTGGACTGACGGTAGCAGCGTGCGCTTCTGTGGTCGCGGGAACCGCCATGGAAAAGGTTAAGCCAATGACCGAAGGTGGCGCGATGAGCGCCAAGGGCGATCTGTGATGGATGCTTGCGCCGGCCTCGTTGGGAAATCCGGCTTCGCCATGCGACAGTTTGAACACATGAGGCGAGTGATCGCTCGTCGCAAGGCCGACCGATAGGAACCGATCGAACTGTCTGCCGTTCTAGACTTCTTCGTCGGCGCATCCTATGTGCGTCCGTATATAATTACTCAAGATAATTACTATAGATAATTATTTTTTGAGACGGAAGGAACAGAAATGAACGGGCGCTCATTCAAGATGCTGATGGATACGCTGCGGCGCGCGCGTCGCATCGACGGCATGATGCCGCAGCTGCCGCCTGACCTCACCAACGGGAGGACGCGCGTGCTCGACACGCTCTATGAGCTGGGCGGCTACGCCAAGGAAGATGCATCGAGGCGCCGCGCCGTGCGCGTGAGCGACATCGCGGACGATATGGGCGCCACGCGTCCCGGCGTGACGCGCATGGTGTGCGACCTCGAGCGGGATGGTTACCTGCACAAGTCTGCCAGCCCCACGGACGGCCGCGAGGTGTTGGTTGAGCTGACCGAACACGGTCTCGCTACGCATCGCGTTTGGTACGAGGAGGTCTACGAGTACACCGCCCTGCTTCTTGGCGAGGCGGGCGTGACCGAACATGACATCGAGGTGACGGTTCGGACTGTCAAGCGGCTGCTTGAGGTTGTAGGGGAGGCCGACCTCACACGCTGGCAGAACGAGCGCTTGGGCCGTAAGGCCGCGGCGTGCGGAAGTGCGGAGGAGTAGGAGTGGATGATAGCCGGAAGCTGCCGCGGCGCGTCGTCGCGTCCGTGATTGCGGCGGGCATCATGTCCTTTTCGGGCGTGGTGGTCGAGAGCTCTATGAACGTGACCTTTCCGTCTCTCATGCGGGAGTTCGGCATCGATACCGCGACGGTTCAGTGGATTACCACGGGCTATCTGCTCGTGCTGTCGGTCATCATCCCCATGTCTTCGTATCTGCGTCGGCGCTTTACCATGCGCGCGCTATTCGTGGCGGGAGCCTCCTGCTTTCTGGCGGGAACGCTGACGGCGGCGCTGGCTCCCGTCTTTCCGGTGCTGCTCGCCGGACGCTTGGTGCAGGGCGTGGGCACGGGCGTAGCGCTGCCCCTCATGTTCAACATCATCTTGGAGCAGGTGCCGCGCAAGAACATGGGGCTTATGATCGGTATCGCCAACTTCATCACCTCGACGGCGCCCGCCATCGGCCCGTCGCTCGGCGGCTTTCTCGTGAGCGTCCTAAGCTGGCGCGCGGTGTTCTGGGTGCTCGTGCCGCTGGTGGCTGCGTCGTTTGCCCTGGGCGCCGCCTGCATTCGGCAGTCGACGACGTCGGGGCGCCCGTCGCTCGACGTCTGCGGCCTCATCATGCTCGCTGTCGGGTTTGCCAGCTTCATCTTTGCCGCGAACAGCGCCTCGTCAGCCGGATGGGCGAGCCCGTCTGTGCTCGGCCTGTTCGTCGTGGCAGCTGCCGCGATCGCGCTGTTCTGCCGGCACTCCCTTGCCACGCCGGGTGCCCTGCTCAATGTGCGCGTGCTGCGCGACCCGGTGTTTGCCCTTTCGGTCGCGGGTATCCTCCTCGTGCAGTTCTGCACACTGGGGCTTGCGTTCCTCATCCCCAACTACGCGCAGCTGTCGCTTGGCATCGATGCGTTTACCGCGGGCTGCCTGCTGGTGCCCGGATGCATCGCGGGCGCCCTTCAGGCGCCGCTTTCGGGCATCGTCTACGATCGCTTTGGCGCAGGGCTTTCGATTATCGGCGGGTGCGTGGTCACGCTCGCGTCCACAATCCTGTTCTTCGCGTTCGCGCCCACGCTTACCGGGCCGCTCATCGTTCTCTTCTTCGTGCTCTACTCGTTGGGAAAGGGGGCGAACCTGCCGGGTAACATGACAAACGGCCTGGCGCACCTGCCCATCGAGCATAACCCGGATGGAAACGCGATCGTCAACACGGTGCAGCAGCTGGCGGGCGCGATCGGCACGGTGTTCGTCTCCACGATCGTCGCCAGCGCGCAGGCGATTGATCCTGCGCACATGGCCAACGCGACGGCCGCGGGCACCCAGCAGGCGTTTCTGCTGGTGGTCGTCTTTGCGGCGGCGGAAGCCGTCTGTGCGGCACTAATCTTCGGCGCTTTCAAGAATCGTACGCGTTCCGTGCGATAGGCCGGCTTGCCGCCGGACCCTGGGCCCTCCAAAGCGCCGAGAAGAGCGCGGCGGGCGGGAGCGCGCCCGCCGTCGTCATGCGCGCCCCTCGACCCGGCTACCCTGCGAAGAGGCTGCCCTGAGACACCCCATAGATCACAACCAGGGCGAAGAGCGCCAGGACGACACCCCCGACAACGAGGAAAGCCCGCCAGGCCCGAAGCACCGCCTCCTTGCCCCGCTTCACGTCCGCGTAGATTGAGGAGATCTGCTTGTCGGACTCGTTGAGGGCGCGCACATCGCCCACGTCGATTCCCCGCACGAGCTCGTCCAGGCCGATCCCGTAGTAGTCCGATAGCAGGACGAGCCGCTGGAAGTCGGGGTACGACTGCCCGAGCTCCCATTTCGACACTGTCTGCCTCGAGACGCCGAGTTCGTACCCTAGCTGCTCCTGCGAGAGGCCCCGTTTCCTCCTGAGGTCGATGAGTCGGTCGTTGAAGTTCATGGCCGTTCCTTTCGGTCGGTTTTCGCGGTCCGCGCCGCTTGGGCGCGAGACCATGGAACTGCGTGAGCGGCGCAGGAGCAACCAACAACGGTTGGCAATTCGTCAATCTAGCGCGGCATCGGGCCCGGTTACAGCTCTGTAGTCGCCGCGCTCGAACACGCCACGTTCGGCACCGAGCATTGCATCCTTCCGCTCGCGGCCTAAGGCGTCCTCATGCAGGTTGTCTCCCGCCATGCCGTTCCTTCCCATGGCTGCTGGCTGTAAGTTAACACTTGGCCAATCGACCGTTTTTTAGAAGATGGTCAAAGAGTCTTTTCCGAGGGTTCCTTCAGCTGCTCGTCTGGGTGGGAGCCGAGGGGCGTTGGGTCTATGCTGCCATCGTTTTGCGGACACTGGCTCGAAGGATGATGACAACGTGAAGAGATAAGGGCTTTTGCTGCCTGGTTGCGTCGCGCCCGGCCCGTGTCCCTGCCTACCGCTTCCGATCGACCTTGCGCGGCAGGAGGATGGAGGCCGCTGCGCCGAGGGCGGAGACGGCGATCGCGGTCCCCATCGCCCCGGGTGCGCCCGGGCCGCTCGCGGCGCACATCGTCCCGACCACTGCCGAGGAGACGGTGCCGCCGAAGCCCCGGAAGAACATCGCGAGCGAGGTTGGATTGGCTACACTAGATTGGACAATCTGAAGAGGGGCGCGAGGGACGGGAGGGAGACATGAGGGACCCGAAGCACCCGAGGCACTTCACCGACGAGTTCAAGAGGCAGATCGTCGGGCTGCACGACGCCGGCAAGCCCAGGCGCGAGATCATGGAGGAGTACGATCTCGGCAAGAGCACGCTCGAGCGCTGGATCAAGTCGATAAACGCCACCGGCTCGCCGCGGGCCGCGGGCAACAGGACGCCCGAGCAGGACAGGGTCATCGAGCTGGAGCGCGAGGACAAGAGGCTCCGTATGGAGGTCGACGTCCTAAAACAAGCGGCGCTGATATTCGCACGAAAGTGACGGTGATAGCGGCTAACGCCGACCGCTACCCGGTATCAGCGCAGTGCGAGATCCTCGGCGTGCCGCGCTCGACCTACTACTACCTCCGCTCGCGCCCGGAGCCCCCGCCCGCGCCGGACCCCGTCGAGCCCGACGTTCTCGCCGTCCATGCGGAGAGCAAGGGCAGGTACGGCGCGAGGAAGGTCAAGGCGTCGCTCGAGCGGCGCGGCGTCGTCGCGAGCCGCAGGCGGATATCCCGCATCATGAGGGAGAACGGCCTCTCGAGCGCGTACGGGAGGAAGCGCTTCAAGGCGCACCCGGGCAAGCCGAACGAGGCGGAGCTGCCGAACGTGCTCGACCGGTCCTTCGACGGGTACGCTCCGCGCACGCACGTCTGCAGCGACCTCACCTACGTGCGCGCCGGCGGCTCCTGGTGCTACGTCTGCCTGCTCGTCGACCTCTACAACAGGGAGATCGTCGGCCACTCGGCGGGAAGCAGCAAGGGGGCGAAGCTCGTCAAGGCAGCCTTCGCGACCCTGGAGTTCCCGATCTCGGACATCGAGGTCTTCCACACCGACCGCGGCAGCGAGTTCGACAACGCCGAGATCGACCTCATGCTTGAGACGTTCGGCATCGAGCGGTCGCTCTCCGCCAAGGGCTGCCCCTACGACAACGCGGTCGACGAGTCGACGAACAAGATACTCAAGGCGGAGCTGGTCTACAGGGACAGCTTCTCCGACCTCCGCGACCTGCAGGCCAAGCTGTCCGACTACGTGCACTGGTACAACAACTTCAGGATCCACTCGACGCTCGGCTACATGAGCCCCGTCGAGTTCAGGAAG
>CASFIQ010000132.1 GCA_949294785.1 uncultured Collinsella sp. | reverse complement strand
CGCAGGTGACCACCTCGCCCGCGCTCATCACCACCTCGCCGGCCTTCGCCTCGAGCCCCGCCTCGCGCACGTTCTGCCCCGGCTTCGCCGGACGCGCGAACGCGACGCGCGAGCCCTCGTTGCCGTCGCCGGAGCGCACCTCGACGTCCTCGTACTTCACGACGGCCTCCGTCCCCGGCGGGACGGGTGCGCCGGTCATGATGCGCACGGTGGTTCCGGGGCGCAGGGTCTCGGCGAAGACGGAGCCCGCCGCCTCGTGCCCGATCACCTCAAGCTCGACGGGGTGCTCGGAAGACGCCCCCGCAAGGTCCGCGCAGCGCACGGCGTAACCGTCCATCGCGCTGTTCGCGAACGGTGAGAGGTCGATATCGGTCGAGGCGTCCTCCGCAAGCGGCAGCCCCGCAGCCCGCCACACGGGCGCCTCGACCGGATCGGTCGGGACCACCCGCGCGAGGATGCACTCCTGCGCCTCT
Organism: uncultured Collinsella sp.; assembly: GCA_949294785.1. GTDB lineage: Bacteria > Actinomycetota > Coriobacteriia > Coriobacteriales > Coriobacteriaceae > Coprousia. The sequence goes on along the minus strand of CASFIQ010000132.1, from coordinate 4,006 downwards.
TCCACCAGAATCATCTGCCTGTCCTGCTTACCCATGGATCAAGCCCCTTCCCCCATCGAATCCCGGTGCGCGCGGACGCGCACACCCGGCACGGACATGCGCCGCAAAGCGCACCTGGCACCGGCGTGAGCTGCGAAGCCCCCGAAACTATTCTCAGAAGAGTATAAAGCTAACGGAAGGGAAGCTGAGCGTCGTTTTGCCGCAGGGCCCGCGACGGTTCCCGCTTGCGGAGGGACCGCCGCCGCGCGCGGACGTATAATGCCCCCAGGTACCCGCAGCAAGGAGCCGACATGAAGCACAAGCTGCCCTTCGGGCGCACCCTCATCATCGCGAACCCGCGCGCCCAGTCGGGCGGCGGCGCGGCGGTCGCCGAGCGGCTGCAGCGGTTCCTCTCGCTCTACCTTGACGACGCCCGCTCGTTCGAGCTCGTGCGCACCGAGCGCCCGCGGCACGCGACCGAGCTCGCCGCGGGCGCCGCGGGCTTCGAGACCGTGATCGCGCTCGGCGGCGACGGCGTCATCCACGAGGTCGTCTGCGGGCTCATGCGCATCGATGCGCCGCACCGCCCCATGCTCGGCGTGGTTCCCGTGGGCTCGGGCAACGACTACGCGCAGACGCTCGGTATCGCGACCTCCCTCGCCGACGATTTCGCCCAGATCCTCACCTGGAGCCCGCAGGTCATGGACGTCGGGAGGATCGTCATGGATGCGGGCACCGCGCGCGAGCGCACCGAGCATTTCGTCGAGACCTGCTCGTTCGGCCTCGACGCCGCCATCGCGCACGACACCTACAAGCTCAGGAAGCGGACGCATCTTGCGGGAGGCGCGCTCTATACCCTGTCCGGTCTGCGCATATTCGGCGGCGGCTACCGCAGCTACCAAAGCCGTATCTCCTTTGACGGATCGCCCGCCGAAGACATCGCGAGCCACACCTTCGCCATCCAGATCGGGCCCACCTACGGGTCGGGGTTCAGGGTCTGCCCCGACGCCGACCCGGCCGACGGCGTCTTCGACATCTGCTATGCCGACGGCCCGACCCCGCGCATCGTCACGCTGCCGGTCTTCCTCGCGGCGCGAAGCGCCCGCCATGTGGGATCGAAGCACATCCACCTGAGGCGCGCACGGACGCTTCGCATCGCCTTCCCCGAGGACGGCTATCCCATCCAAACCGACGGAGAGCGCATCGAGGCGACGACGCTCGACGTCTCCTGTCTGCCCGGCGCCCTCACCGTACTCGCACCGCACCGGGACTGAGCGCCCGGGCGGGTGGGGCCTCGACCAGCAGGGCGGGATCCCAACCGGCAGCAGGCTTCCTTACGGCAAGACCGCAGAAAGAACGACCGCAAGGACGGCCAGCGCTGCGAGGAACGCCACGTTCAAGATCGTGAACACCTTCATGAAGTGCCCCATGCGCGCCGGCTGCACCAGCGCGAGCTGCTTATAGGAGATGAGGCTCGCCATCGATGCGATGATGGTCCCCAATCCTCCCAGGTTGGTGCCGATGATGAGCGCCGGCCACTCGCGTGTGAAGCCCGAGAGCAGAAGCGCCGCCGGCACGTTGGAGATCACCAGGCTCGCCGCAACCGAGACCGCGAGCTCGCGACCGGTGACGAGCCAAGCGAGCGCGTCGGCGAACGGGGCGAACCGCCCCATATTCCCCACGAAGACGTAGAACGCCACGAAGGTGAGCAGGAGCCCGTAGTCGACCGCGCGCACCAGCGTGCGGTCGATGAGCAGGGACCCCGCGAGCACCACGCCGACGCAAACCGCGAGCGGGACAACGCCCGCCACGCAGCCGAGGCAAACCGCGAAGAGCACCGCCAGCGCGCAGGCGCGGGGACAGTCCACGCGCGGCGCCTCGCCGATGCGCCCGCGCTCGTCCGCCCCCATAACCGACCAGCCGGGAAACGCGCGCCACACAGCGAGCGCGAGCAGCACCGCGGAGGCTGCGGCATACGGGGCCATGAGCGCGATGAACGACGGGAAATCGAGGCCGCTGCGCCCGAAGAGGTAGAGGTTCTGGGGGTTCCCCATGGGGAGCGCCATGGATCCCAGGTTCGCGGCGATGGTCATGAGCACGATCAGGAGGCACGCGCGGTCGTCGGCGCGGGCAAGGCCCAAGATCATGAGCGCGAGCGGAACGAAGGTGACGAGCGCCACATCGTTGGTGATGAGCATGCTCGAGAAGAAGCAGAGCCCCACGAGCACGAACGCGACGCCCCGAAGGCTCGAAACGCGGCTCAGGAGCGTCCCGGCGACGGCACGGAAAAGCCCGACGCGCTGCAGGCCCGCCATGACGAGCATGAGCGAGAACAGCTTGCCGAGCGTCTCGATGTCGATGTAGGAGGCGTACCCCGCATCGGGCGGGACGAGCGCGCACGACGCGACCGCGAGCAGCGCGGCAATCGAGAGGACCGTCTCGCGCCGGACGAACTCGGCGACCCGCCACAGCTGATGGCCGACACCGCGCCTTCCGCGCACGAGGGCCCGCTTGACCGGCGAGCCATCATCCGAAACCGTGAGCCTCTCCATCACTTCCCCGCCCATCCGACCGCCCGGGTCCGCCCGTAGAGGCGAAACCCCTCTTAAACGCACATTGAACAGGAGAATAACACGTGACCTCGGCGACAAGTGCGGTTATCATGCCCGTTTGGCAATCTGCACAACGTATGGAGGGAAGCTCATGCCAAACAAGATCCTCAAGGAATTCATCGAGTTCATCAGCCGCGGCAACGTGATGGACCTCGCCGTCGGCGTTATCATCGGCGGTGCGTTCACCAGCGTGGTGAACTCGCTCGTCACGAACCTCATCCAGCCGCTCATCTCCGCCATCGGCGGCAATCCCGAGGTCAAGGGCATGGCGATCGTGCTCAACGGCCAGACCATCGACTTCGGCGCCTTCATCTCCGCGGTGATCAGCTTCCTCATCACCGCTGCCGCCGTGTTCGCGATCGTTAAGGGCATGAACACCCTGAACGACCTCAAGAACCTCGCCGCCGAGAAGGCCGGCCTCGCCAAGAAGGCCGAGGAGGAGGCCGCGCCCGAGCCGCGCACCTGCCCCTACTGCAAGCAGGAGATCGCCGACGACGCCACGCGCTGCCCGCACTGCACCGCCAAGCTCGAGGGCTACGAGAACGCGCTGGAAGCCTAGCCTGCGCATCCTTACCGACAAAGCAGTCCGGTTTTGACGCGCCCGCCTCTCGCGGGCGCGTTTTTTACCTCGTATGGGAACGCGCCGAACGGGCTCGAAAGGCCAGGACCCGGTCAGATTCCGGGTCCTGGCCTTGCAAGATGCTCCCGAACAGCTCAGATCGAGCGCATCCGGGTTTTGGAGCGCAGCGCGGCGCGGCGGCTAGATCTGGTCGAGCGCCTGCGAAACATCCGCGATGAGGTCCTCGATGTCCTCGAGCCCGCAGGAGAGGCGCACCATATCGGGCGCGATTCCGGCGGCCTCGAGCTCCTCGTCGGTCATCTGGCGGTGCGTGGCGTTCGCCGGATGCAGCACGCAGGTGCGTGCGTCGGCCACATGCGTAGCGATCTGCGCCACATGCAGGTTCTTCATGAAGGTCTCAGCCGCCGCGCGGCCCCCGGTGAAGCCGAACGAGACCACGCCGCACGTGCCGTTCGGCATGTACTTCTGCGCGAGCGCATGCCACGGGTCGCCCTCGAGCCCCGGGTACTTCACGAAGCGCACCTTGGGGTGGCTCGAGAGGAACTCCGCCATGGCCTGGCCGTTCGCGCAATGGCGCGGCATGCGCACATGCAGGCTCTCGAGGCCCAGGTTCAAGATGAAGGCGTTCTGCGGGCTCTGGATGCAGCCGAAGTCGCGCATGAGCTGCGAGGTCGCCTTGGTGATGAAGGCCGCCCCCTGGCCGAACTTCTCGGTATACACGACACCGTGATAGGTCTCGTCCGGCGTGGTGAGGCCGGGGAACTTGTCGGCGTGGGCCGCCCAGTCGAAGTTGCCCGAGTCCACGATCGCGCCGCCCACCGCCGCGCCATGACCG
>CASFIQ010000131.1 GCA_949294785.1 uncultured Collinsella sp. | reverse complement strand
ATCGTGGAGGACGAGCTCGCCTCGAGCGTCCGCGACGGCGCGCGCTGGCTTGCCGGTACGGACGTCTTCGACACGCCCGAGGTCCGCTCGATCGTGAATCAGGTGACCGCGCCCCTGAAAGGCCGCGGCATCGATACCGTGGTCTTGGGCTGCACGCATTTTCCCCTGCTGGTGGGGCCCATCCGCGCGGCGATGGGGCAGGGCGTGCGCGTGGTGTCCTCTGCCGAGGAGATCTCGCGCGAGCTAGCTGAGATGCTCGCTCGCCGCGAGGAACTCGCCCCCGAGGACGCCTGCCCGCAGCATCGGTTCGCCACCACCTCGCGCGACGTGGACGCCTTCGCATGCGCGGGGGGCTTCATCTTCGGCATGCCGCTCGATGAGGTCGCGTGCGTGTCCCCGCAGGTGCTCGAGCGCGCGGCGGGCATGGACACCCGCGGCGCGTGAGGTGACGATACCCATGAGGGGAAGGGAGCACTGATCGATATGAACGAGATCATCCAGGCCATGAGGGACCGCCGCGCCGTACGCGCCTACAAGCCGGACGCGGTGCCGCGTGAGCTCGTCGAGCAGGTCGTCGAAGCGGGTCTGTGGGCGGCGAGCGGCATGGGGCGCCAGGCGCCCATCATCCTCGCGGTCACGGATCGGGCCCTGCGCGACCGCCTCTCCGCGGCGAACGCCGCCGTCATGGGCCGCGACGCCGACCCGTTCTACGGCGCCCCGGTGGTGCTGGTGGTGCTCGCCCCGCGCGACGTTCCCACCTCTGTGTACGACGGCTCGCTCGTCATGGGCAACATGATGCTCGCCGCGAGCTCGCTCGGGCTCGGCAGCTGCTGGATCCACCGGGCGAAGGAGGTCTTCGACACGGCGGAGTTCAAGCGGGTGCTCGCGGATGCCGGCGTCACCGGTGATTACGAGGGCATCGGCAACTGCATCCTGGGGTGGCCCGCCGAGGAGCCCGCACCCAAACCGCGCCGCGAAGGGCGCGTGTTCTGGGTGGAGTAGCCCGGGTCGCTCCCTAAAGATTCGTCCCGAAGGGTTTTGAGAATCGGCACGAACGGAAGGCGGGGGAGCGTTCTCTTCCCCGCCTTCCTGTTTGCTCGATTGCATGCAGGACTTGCCGCGCCGCGCTCAGGTGCCCGTCGGCCCCTCGATGAGCTCGAGGTAGTCCGCCGTGGCGCCGCAGACGGGGCAGACGGGCTCCACGCCGGGTGAGACCGAGAACGTGGCGCCGCACATGAGGCAGCGGTAGGTGCGGATCCCCGCGGCCGCATCACCGGGCGGTGTGGCCGCAGCGTCGGGTTCGGCCGTGCCTCCGTCTGACGTCCCGTCGGGCGCCGGCTCGTTCGCGGGGATGAGCTCGAGCAGGCGCCGTGCGGCATCCATGGGAAAATCGTCCGCGGGCGGGTCCGCGACGAGCGCCTCGAGGAGCATATGCGCGTTCGCGCTCTGGGGCAGCATGAAACCGGCCTCGCGCATGAGGTCCTCGGCGACGAATCGCGTCGCGCGGGCCAGGGCCGCGGCGAGCTTCCCGAGGCCCTCATCCTCGGCACGCTCCGCGAGCGCCCGCAAGCGCGCCTCGGTCTTCGCCTTGCTGCGCGCGAGCTCGTCGGCGCGCTCGATGACGGCGGGCGCCTTCGGCTGCTGGGGCGGGAGGTCAAGCGGCATCATCGAGATCGCCTTGCTGGGGCAGGCTTCGGCGCAGGCGCCGCAGCCGATGCACTTCTCGGGGTCGATGATGCTGTTCTCGGTGTCGCTCGCGCCGGTGGGGCACACATAGAGGCACAGGCAGTCCTTCGTGCACAGGCGCAGGTTGCGCACGGCGTAGCGGGTCTTCTCGCTGGTCATCATGCGGCCCTCCCACCGATTTCGTCGAACTTCCAATCGGGCACCTTGCACACCGGGCAGAGCGCAGGCGGCCGGTCACCCAGATAGGTGAATCCGCATACGCTGCATACCCAGATACGGGTGCCCGCGAGGATGGCAGGGCCCTCGCGCCGGTAGCGCTCGGCGAGCGATGCCAGGGTGCGGGTCACCTTCTCGCCCCAGACGCGGACGCGCTGCGTGCCGCGGTCCCCGGCCGCCTCGGCATCCGCTTGGAGCGCCGGGTAGCCGCGCTCCAGGTCGTCGGCCATAAGCATCGCGACGGCGTCGAGCGCCTCGCCGTCGTCGGCGGGAGCTTCCGGTTCGGGGGCATGCGCGCCGAACCAACGGGCGAGCTCGGTGTAGAGCGCCGCCTCCTCGGGGAGGTACTGCTTTTCGCAGCCGCGTGCGAGGTTCGAGCAGATGGCGGCGAGCACGCCCGCGGGGAGCTCCGTGAGATCGCCGTCTCGGGTCGCGGCGGCGGAGCTCGGGACGCTTGGCGGGGCACCGGTTGCGGAGGATGCCCGCGGCTCAGCGGGAGCGGCCTTCTCCGGCGATGCCTCGGGGCCGAAGGTGCTTTTCGCCGCGCCGCAGAGCGGGCAGGTCCAGGTATCGGGGAGGTCGTCGAAGGGCGTTCCCTCGACCTCCTCGTCATATACGTAGCCGCAGATCGAGCAAACGTAGCGCATCGCGCGCCTCCTCTCGCCGTGGCGTCGCCGCCTGGGCGACGCGGTGCCTACTAGAGGGCTACCCGCTCGACGCGGGCGCCAAGCAGTCGGGGAGGCATGCTGCCCGGTAACGGTCGGCTTCGGGCCGCGGGCGGTCGAGACCTGTCGCCACCTGCGGCGCGTCTGCGGTCGCGCGCCGGGACCTATGCGGCCGCCGGCTCCTCCTTCGAGCGGTCGAGGGCCTGGCAGAAGCACTTCGACATGCCGGCGAGCTTGCCGTACACATCGACGCTGGGCGTGCTCGTGCGGCCGGCGTCCAGGTAACGGCGCATGACGGAGACCAGCAGATAGGGCTTCACGAACGCGCTGTGGAGCGGTGCCTAGAACACGAGGGCGACGATCGCGCACACGATCATGAACGTGGTGCCCTCCGGCGTGGGGCTGCCGTCGCCGAGCGGCGCGGCGGCGTCGATCGAGGAGAGGACCTCCATAAGCGGTGCGATGGAGCCGATCACCAGGTAGGCGATCCCGAAGAACGCTCCGCCGATGATGGCGAGCGAGACCAGCGAGACCGCGATCACCTTGCCGGTGTTCTTCATGAGGGTCTTCCAGTTCTGGAAGTAGATGACGGCGCCGTCGCAGGTGCTCTTGAACGCGGACTGGTCCTCGTGAAGGAAGACCCAGCCCAGGCTGCAGTAGTTGAGGTACTCCAGCACCACGCTGACGATGGTGGAGACGATACCCGCGATGATGGAGGCCGGGCCGGTGGTGTTGTCGCCGTCGACCGAGCGCGCCAGCGCGTTCATGCCGGAGGAGATCTGGTTGGTGATTGCCTTGGTGACGTTCCAGAGGCCGTAGAAGGCGCTCGCGCGGGCGAAGTTGCGCTTCACGGCGCGCTTGCCCTCGCCGTAGACGTCCGCAGGCAGGTCGCCCTCGGCCACGCCCTTCGTGATCATGGCGACCTGACCGGCAATCAGCAGGTAGCCGCCAAAGTGGACGATGACGGCGAACACGATCAGCACGACGATGAAGCCGATGCCGGCCGCGGCGTACTGGACGGCCTCGTCCATCCCCATGGTCGCGACCGCGGTCATCGCGATCAGCGGCACCGCCACGAGGGCCACGACACCCACGATGTTGCGGATGAGCCGCATGAGGGAGAACCGCAGCGTACGGCGGTAGATCTCAAAGTTTCCCACACAGGTTCCTTTTGCTTTTTGGACCCAGGCCGAAAGGCTCGACACGCCCTCGACGCATATGGGTCCCATCATGTCGAATGAGACAAAAGCACAGGATAGCTTATTTGACAACCCAGCACAGCAGCCACCTGCGAGTTTATCAAGCGCTCGTTGATAATTGCCGACCTACTTGTCCCGGAACGTCAGCATGTCGCTGTAGTCCGTATCGCGCGGACGGCGGGTATCGGGGTCGCGGAAGAAGTCCTTCGCCAGGCGCGCGATCACCGGGGACAGCGCGATCAGGGCGATCAGGTTGGGGATCGCCATGAGGCCGTTGAAGCAGTCGGCGAACTCCCACACGACGTCGAGGTTGGCCACGCAGCCCGCGAACACCATGGCGACGTAGGCGACCTGGTAGATGCGCACCGCCACGCGCTGCGCGCTGCTCTTGCGAAGGAGGTACTCTACGCACTTCTCGCCATAGTAGTACCAGGCGATGAGCGTGGCGAAGGCGAAGAGCATGAGGCCGACCGTGACGATGTACTCGCCGAAGGGGATGCTCTGCCCGAAGGCCTCGGAGCTCATGGCGCCCTCGGACATCATGGGGTCGGCGTGCCACAGGCCGGAGGTGAGAATCACAAGGCCAGTGACCGTGCACATGACGATGCTGTCGAAGAAGACCTCGAACGTGCCCCACAGGCCCTGGCGGGCGGGGTGGTCGGTGTCGGCCGAGGCGTGCGCGATGGGCGCCGAGCCCATGCCCGCCTCGTGGGTGAACACGCCGCGCGACATGCCGACGCGGCACGCGTACATGACCGTGGCGCCAAGGAAGCCGCCCGTGGCGGCCGTGCCCGTGAAGGCGTCGCCGATGATCTGGGCGATGGCCGCGGGGATCTCGGCGGCGTTCACGACGAGGACCGCCGCGGCGCCGACGAGGTAGAAGATGGCGGCGAAGGGCACGAGCTTCTCGGTGATCTGCGCGATGCGGGTGATGCCGCCGATGAGGACAAGGCCCGCAAGCAGCGCCACGACGGCGCCGATAACGGGCAGCGGGACGCCGAACGTCGCGTTCACGCTGGTGGCCAGGGAGTTCGCCTGCACGCTCGCACCGATGCCGAACGACGCGAGGAAGCCGAAGATGGCGAACAGCACCGCGAGCCAGGTGGTGCCCAGGCCGCGGGAGATGTAGTACATGGGGCCGCCCACGATCTCGCCGCGCTCGTTGCGCGTGCGGTAGGCGACCGACAGCGTGACCTCGCAGAACTTGATGACCATACCGGCAAGGGCGCTCAGCCACAGCCAGAAGATCGCGCCCGGGCCACCCGTGGCCACTGCGAGCGCCACGCCCACGATGTTGCCGGTGCCGAGCGTCGCGGCAAGCGCGGTGCACACCGCCTGGAACGGCGAGATGGTGCCCTCCCCCGCCTCGGATTTGTCCTGACGCTGGAAGAGCGTCTTGGTGGTGTAGCGCATCACGATGTTGAAGCGCGTGAACACGACGCCCTTGGTGACGATAAGCAGGAACAGGCCGGTTCCGAGCATGAGCACGACCATGGGGACGCCCCACAGCACGTTGGTGTTTAATGCGGCCAGAATGGACATGAATTGATCGAACATGATGTACCCCTCGACGGTGGCGCTCAGGCGGCGCCGCTGTTTGGGGGCTAACTTTACACCCCCTGTGTTTCCATCGCGTGACGGGGGCGGCTTGGAAATCTT
>CASFIQ010000130.1 GCA_949294785.1 uncultured Collinsella sp. | reverse complement strand
CGATCGCGCTTCTGGAGGAGCAGTCCGCCGCGCGCGTGGCCGAGCTCATCCCCATCCGCTACGGCCGCATGAGCGCCTCGTCGTTCGCCTTCTTCCGCGGCAGCGCCATCATCCAGGCGGCGGACCTCAGCACGCGCCCCGTCACGGGTATCGAGGTGCAGGCGGTGGGAGACGCGCACATCGCGAACTTCGGCATGTTCCTGAGCCCCACGCGCCATCTGGTCTTCGACATCAACGATTTCGATGAGACCGCACCCGGCCCCTGGGAGTGGGACGTGTGCCGTCTTGTCGCGAGCGTGGAGATCTGCGGTCGCGAGCGCGGCTTTGCGCGTCATGACCGCCGCGACGCGGTGCGCGCCTGCGCGAAGGCCTACGTGCGGGCGATGGCGGACTTCGCCCAGATGGGCGAGCTCGACGTGTGGCACGCGCACCTGGACCTCGACGAGGTGGTCGAGCGCTTTGAGGACGAGATGAGCGGGCGCGAGAGCCGGACGCTGCGCCGCGCGATGAATAGGGCCCGTGCGAAGGACTCCGGTCGCGCGGTGGCGAAGCTCGCCCGCGTGGAGAGCGGGCGTCTGCGCTTCGAGTATCGCCCGCCCGAGCTCGTCCCGCTCTCCGAGCACCACGGCTATCAGGACACGGTGGAGCTTGGCCATGCGCTCGTGCAGCTGATGGGGCGCTACTTCGAGAGCCTCCCGTATGACCGGCGCTTCCTGCTGAATCGCTACCGCTATCAGGACGCGGCGCAGAAGGTGGTGGGCGTGGGCAGCGTGGGTACGCGCGCCTGGGCCGTGCTGCTTGCCGGCAAGGACGCCGACGACCCCTTGGTCATGCAGGTGAAGGAGGCCCAGCAGTCGGTGGTCGAGCGCTACTGGCGGCCGAGCGGCTTCACCCACGCCGGCGAGCGCGTGGTCTCCGGCCAGCGCCTCATCCAGTCGACGGCGGACATCCTGCTCGGTTGGACGAGCGCCGAGAACCCGCTCGGTGAGCGGCGCGACTATTACGTGCGGCAGCTGTGGAATGGCAAGGGTTCGATCGACCTTACCCAGGTGGGGGAGGAGGGCCTGCGCTCGACGGCGCGGCTTTGCGCCTGGGCGCTCGCCCATGCGCACGCCCGCACCGGCGACGGGGTTGCCATCGCGGCGTATCTGGGATACGGCTGTCCGAAGAAGGAGGCGCGCGACGCCGAGGACGCCTTCGCGGACGCGCTCGCCGCCTACGCGGAGGCCTATGCCGAGCAGAGCGAGCTCGACTACCGCCTTTTCTGCGAAAAGATCGAGGCCGGCGAGCTTCCCTGCGCGCACGAGGAGGATTGACGCCACGCGCGCCTGCTGAGGGTTCCGCAGGGCGCCGTCCCCGGCGCTTTGCGTCTGCGGAGGCGCCCAACGGGACCTTCGTCAGGCTAGGGCGTTCGCCTGATTTTGCGCCATGGCACGATTGCTAGCGGCGGTGACGCTCCCATGAGTAGGGGATCGCGGCGATAACGAGCATGAGGGCGGGGGCAATGAGCGTGCTCGGGCCCGCCTTGCCCGCGGCCAGCGCGATGACGGCGCCGATGGCGTACATCGCCGCGGCGAGACCCACCCACAGCGTCCAGAACCAGCGGCCGATAAACCTCAGGGCGCGGTCTCCCCAGCTGCCGGGGTGCTTCGACGCGAGGCTCGCGAAGTCGATCATCTGACGGATGGTGACAAGCCCCTCGCGACGGGCGATTTGCCAGATCCAGAGGCAGCCGATGACGAGGGTGCCCAGCCGGAACGCGGCGAACGCCGGGCCGCCGCCCCAACCGGGGTTGTCGGTACCGAGCGCGACGCCGTTCAAGAGCATGGTGACGAGCTGGATGCCGAGCACGATGCCCGCGATCAGGGCGAACTCGCGCCGTGCGGCGAGCGCCCGGTCGCGGACGCGCGGCGCGTCCTCGCCCAAGATGTTGTCGGCGGTCGTGCCGAGGGCGTCGGCCGCCTGCTTGAGCATGAGGGCGTCGGGGATGGTGCGATTGCACTCCCAGTTGCCGATCGTCTGGCGGGACACCTGCAGGCGCTCGGCGAGCGCCTCCTGGCTGAGGCCCGCGGCGAGGCGGTGCTCGCGCAGGCGGGAGCCGACGCTCCAGGGGACGCGGGTGTCGCGCGCGTTCGTGCCATCGGGGCTCGCGTTCGCCATCTCGTGCCCTCCCTGATCCCTCGTACGGCCCGTCGCTCATTTTCGCCGGAAGCAGTTTGCTGGTTTTCGCCCTGTCGCTTACCTGCAGTGTAGAGGATACTCAGCGGCTTGTCTGCCAAACATCTTTGCCATTGCCCGTGAGCTGCGGCATCCTGAATCGAGAGGGCGTTATCGAGTTCGGGCTGTCTGTCGCGCTTTATCATTGCCGCATCTTGGGCGAAATACGCAACAGGGTGCGGCGCGCCGATGGGGCGCTGGCTACTCGCGGCAGAGCGCGTAGAGAAGAACCGCCTCGATGCAAATCGCCAGGGCGCCGACGACGATGCGCACGACGAGATTCTCGGCGGGGCCTTGGATCAGGTAATCCAGCAGCGGGTATAGGACGATGCCCGTCCCGATGCCAAAGGCGGTCCCGTGACGGCGTACGAAACGCTGGCAGGCAGGTATGTCGGCGGATTCCTCTGCGGGCGCGTTGCCGAGGGCGTAGGCGACAAGCTCCCGATCGGTGTTGAGACCGTGCCGTTGCGCGATGACGTGTGCTCGCGCAAGCGGGGCGATCATGGCCGCCACCGAGCCGATGGCGGCAGCGAACTGCCAGCTTGCAAGCGGGTACCCGGCGGCGCTCCAGGCGGTGACGCAGACGATGCCGAGCGCGATCGCCGCCCACCACACACAGAAGAGCACGTGGAGCTCGCGCCGGTCGGCGGATGTTCGCGTGCCCGCGGGCGCGATGCCCTGCAAGAGGTCGTCTGCCGTGATGTCGAACGCGGTGGCGAGCAGCGCCACGTCCTCGGCACTCGGGACGGTCTTGCCGAGCTCCCAATTGGAGATCGTGGGGCGGCTTACCCAACAGGCGCGGGCAAGCTCGTCCTGGTTCATGCCGAGCGCGGCGCGGTGCGCCCGGATGCGCGCGCCGATCGTGTGCGCCGCGGCCGGTGACGATACACGGCGTCTGGCTGATTCCTCGACGATTATGCCCATTGCGCCCTCCGCCCATCGCAGCATATGAACCCTGCCGACACGACATGGCCCAAGTCTTCGCGTACAGCGTACCAGTATGACGGCGGACCGTCCGTCAAAATGCTTAACGCCGCTGGTCGAGCCTTTGCGTGCGCGTTACGTGTCCGGATGTTCAAGTGGGTACCATAGTCGTATACATGCGAGGATCGCCGGTCGTCGGCATGAGATGGTGGAGGAAGCTATGAAGCAGGATAGGCCGTATCAGGCAGGCGCCCCCGATGTCGCGCCGGAGGGCGAGCGCATCCACTACCGCGGCCCGGTGATGACGCGCGGCCGCATGATCCCCACCGACAACACCTACGCCAACCTGCTCGCGCCCGAGAGCTCGACCGAGTGGCTGCACATGGACCCCTGGCGGGTGCTGCGCATCCAGGCGGAGTTCGTGGACGGCTTCGGCGCGCTCGCCGAGGTGGGGCCCGCGGTCGCCATCTTCGGGTCGGCGCGCACGGGGAGCCAAGATCCCATGTATGCCGCCGCGCACGAGGCCGGCGCCCTCATCGCCCGCCGCGGGCTCGCCGTGATCACGGGAGGCGGTCCCGGCATCATGGAGGCGGCGAACCGCGGCGCGGCGGAGGCGGACGGCACCTCGATCGGCTTGGGGATCGAGCTCCCGCACGAGCAGGATATGAACCGCTGGGTGAACCTGGGCATGACCTTCCGCTACTTCTTCGTGCGCAAGACCATGTTCGTCAAGTATTCCGACGGCGCGATTGTGTTCCCCGGCGGCTTCGGCACCCTTGACGAGCTCTTCGAGCTCCTCACCCTGGTGCAGACGCACAAGATCAAGAAGACGCCGGTGGTGCTCTTCAACACGGAGTACTGGGCGGGGCTCTTCGACTGGATCGACCAGGTGCTGCGCGGCGAGGGGATGATCTCGGAGCTGGACCCCAAGCTCGTACACATCACCGACGACGTCGCGGAGGCGGTGGCGGTCGCCTGCGGGGACGGCGCTGTAGATTAGGTTTTGCGGCACGGCGCGGGAGATACGACCGCATCGACCGTCCATTCATACCGTTGAGCTGGGATGATACGTCTTTTGACAGGCACCGTCGCATAGATTTGCTACGCTCGAGTCAGACGGGGTGCCAGTTTTGAGGAATATGCCCCGCAGGCAAGCGTCGATCTGCAGGGGAGGGCGGTGAGGCATATGGCGTATCGCGATGGCGGGGACCTGAACGCGTTGGGCGCATCCATCGCCGAACGGCGCCGGGCGTGCGGCATGAGCCAGGAGGAGCTCGCGCACGCGTGCCTGGTGAGCCGCCCTACGATCAGCTCGTGGGAACGGGGGCGCACGCAACCGAGCGCTCAGGATGTGAAGTTGCTCGCCGCCGCCTTCGATATCACCGCCGACGAGCTGCTCTCCGCATGCGAGCCCGTCGCGAGGGCGGTCTCGGCAGACCGACGCGAGATGAAGCTCTTACTGCTCTTCGACGGCATCGTATTCGCTATATCCGTCGTAGCGGTTTTCGACAATATCGGATCGGAAGATTACGCGGGCAGCCCCTCCTTTTTCATCATGCTTGCATGCGTCGTCCTGCTGATCGCCTCCTCGTGGCGCCAGAGAAAAATCGCCGCACGTCATGGGTTCGAATCGATGATGGAACGCTCGCGTTTCGCTGCGGGTGTCCTCGATCCCGCCGACCTATCGAAATTGCCCGAATGGGTCCGATGGATCAATGAGCACGATTGGGTGCTATGGGTTATCGTGATCTGTATTCAGTACGCGGTGCTCTTGATTGCCACATCATTTGGAGCGCCTTTTGAATTGCAAATCGCATTGAGCGTCATCACCATGTCCTGTTACAGCGCCATCATGCTTCTCTCCTGGCGGATCTCGTCGTAATTGAGTTGCTTTTTGCTGCCCATACCGTTCTGCGCTCGTCAGTCGTCGCATCGGCATATTCGACATATCACACCAGGGGTCACTAGATTATGCACCGGCTACCGAATTGTGAGCGCCCGGCGGTCTCGCTTGCTTTAGGATGGAGCGCGTACGGCGTTTTCGCGCAGGCCCCTCGCAGGGATGTTCCGCGCGATTCGCCGGCATACGAGACGGAATGAAAGGTGGACCCCATGGCAGAGCGGACGGGCGGACGCCCCGGAAGCAGGCGCAGCAATCCCCGGCGCGACGAGCGCGCGAAGGCGGCGGAGCGGCATACCGCCGACGTGGCGGTGCGCCTCGCGAAGGAGATCGACCGGTCGCTCGCAGGTCTTCGCCAGGTGGACGAGGCGCCGGCGCCCAAGCCCCGCGAGGGCGAGCCGAACGTCCCGACCGTCGAGGTGCGCGACATGGATTTCGTCGCGGCGGTGCTGGAACACGGCCGCGGCTACGCCCAGTTCTGCGACCTGGCCCTGCTGGACTTCGCGAGCTTCGTGAACCCGGGGGGCGGCTACATCCGCGGCGCCTGGGCGCAGGAGGAGGCCCTCTGCTCGGAGTCCTACCTCTACAACATCTTGGACAAGCAGCGCGATTGGTATCAGGAGAACCGTCGGCGCAACATCAACTGCGAGCTCTACCGCGACCGCGCCCTGGTGGTGCCCGCGGTGCGCTTCGAGCGCGGCAAGATGCACGCCTATGCCGACGTGATCGTGGCGGCGGCGCCCAACGCCCGCCGCGCGCGCGATGAGTACCACATCGCCGAGCCCACGCTCGAGGCTGCCATGCGCGCCCGCATCCGCTTCGTCCTCTCCCTGATCGACGAGTTGGGCCGCGAGAAGGCGGTACTCGGCGCCTACGGGTGCGGGGTCTTCGGCTGGGATGCCGAGGTGGTGGCCGAGATGTTCCGCCAGGAGCTGGCAAGCGGGGAGTGGGGCGTGCGCGAGGTCATCTTCGCGGTGCCGGCGAGTCGCTTCGACGAGAACCTGCCCAAGTTCCAGCACGCGTTCTCGGCGTTCCCCGAGGCACCGGCCGTAAGCTACGCCGCAGCCGCCGAGGCCCGCCGCGCCGCAGCCGAGGCGGCGGCGCAGGCGGACGCCGACGATGATGATGAGGACGACGACTGGCGCAAATACCTGTAACTAGAGGTATCGGTTACCTGCCTTTGGTAGCCAACCCGGTGCCCAAGGACGCCGGCAACCCGCGCGCCCGCATCCCGCCCCCGGACAGTCCGTCCGGGGGCGGTGCCGTCTCAGCGCTCGACGGGCTTGATGGAGATGCCCTCGACTACCAGCGTGATGCCAATCACGATGAGGTAGCCCGCGATGAGGTAGGAGAGCATGAGGCTCGTCACGATCGGCATGAACAGGAACGCCACGCCCAAGATGATGTTGAGGACACCGGTCGCCGTTCCCATGGACGAGGACGGGATCTGGTAGAAGCGCATCTGGCGCGCGAACGAGATACGCTCGATACCGGTCATGATGAGCAGGAACGCCATCAGGTAGACGATGGTTCCCGCCATCGCGGCGGGCGGCAGGGTGAACAGCAGCACGCCCAGCACCGCGTTCAGGATGCCGCAGGCGAGCTGGCCTCCGTTGCGGAAGAACTCGGGTGTCTGCAGGTAGGTCGCGATCTGTCCTACCCCGTGGAGCACGAGCATCGCGGCGACGATGCCCTGCAGCAGGGCGTAGGTGCCCACGGGGGCGACGGCGCACCCCACGCCGGCGATCGCGAGGAGCACGCCGAGGGCGATCATCCCCGCCTTGGCGCGCTTCGCCGTGCGGTTCCATTGGTCGATGTAGTCGTTGATGTAGTCGCGCTGCGGATCGTAGATGTGCATAGCAGGCCTCCTTGCCTGATGGTAACCAAGAGGCGGCCGTATCTCGGCCGCTTACCTATGGTCTACCCGGTTTCGGAGCGCCTAACCCGGGATGCGGGCGCATTCGGGCGGGAATAAGCGATTCCTAAGTTGTGGCATATCGGCGCGGGATTATCCCGGCGCCGCATGAGGTTTCCCGCGGGTGGCTGCCCAGGTACGGCTTGCGTGCCCGTGCGTTCCGGTTAGTACGCCCACATATGGTTCACGGGCCCGGAGCCGTGTCCCAGGTCGAGCCCGGCGGCAAGCGCCCCGGTGAGGTAGGCCTTCGCGCTCTCGACCGCCTGGGCGAGCGTCTTTCCGCTCGCGAGCCCGCAGGCGATGGCGGAGGAGAGCGTGCAGCCGGTGCCGTGGGTGTTGTCGGTCTTCACGCGCTCGTGCGCGAACCAGGTCACGCGCGGCGCACCATCCGCCGCATCGGCGGGCTCGGCGAGCACGTCGTTGGCGTCGTTCACGTTATGGCCACCCTTGACCAGCACGGCGCACCCCAAGCGCCGTGCGAGCTCGCAGGCGGCGCGCTCCTGGTCGGCGGCATCGCGGATCGCGCTGCCGGAGAGCGCCTCGGCCTCCTTGATGTTGGGGGTGATCACGGTCGCGAGCGGCATGAGCGTATCGGTGAGCGCGCAGATGGCGTCGTCGGAGATGAGCTTCGCACCCGAGGTGGCCACCATCACGGGGTCGAGGACGATGTTGCCGGCACCCCAGTGCGCGAGGCGCTCGGCGATCGCCTCGATGATGGCCGCCTGAGACACCATACCGATCTTCACCGCCGCGGGCGGGATGTCTTCGAAGACGGCATCGATCTCGGCCGCCACGAACTCCGGCGTGGCGTCGAGCACTGCGCGCACGCCGCACGTGTTCTGCGCCGTGAGCGCGGTGATGGCGGTCTCGGCGAAAAGCTTGTGCGCCGCGATGGTCTTGATATCCGCCTGGATGCCGGCGCCACCCGAGGAGTCGGAGCCTGCGATGGAAAGAACAGCAGGAACAGTGGTCGCGTTCATAGTAATCCCTCTTTCAAACGAGATGCGATTGACCGACCCCAGAACAACGGTAGGCGTGGAGCGGGTGCCGCTCGCCTCTCCGCGCGCAGTTCCGCAGGCAAGCGAAGCGCAGCCGAGGACTGTCTGAGAACGGAGAGGCGGGCGGTCCCCCGTGCACTCCTACTCGGCGTCGAGGTCGATCGTGGTTCCCTCGAAGATCTTGTTCACCGTGCGAACCGCGCACATCTTGCCGCACATGGTGCAGGTACCCTCGGTGGACGCGGGGGATGCCTCGTAGCGGGCCTTCGAGGTCACGGGGTCGAGCGCGTACTGCCACATCTCGTCCCATGCCAGGCGCCGGCGCGCGTCGCCCATGCGGTTATCGGCCTCCTGGGCACCCGGCACGCCCTTGGCGATGTCGGCGGCGTGCGCGGCGATCTTCGTGGCGATGAGGCCGTCCAGCACGTCCTTCGCGTTGGGCAAGCACAGGTGCTCGGCGGGCGTCACGTAGCACAGGAAGTCTGCGCCCGAGCTCGCGGAGATGGCGCCGCCAATCGCGGCGGTAATGTGGTCGTAGCCCACGCCGATGTCGGTCACGAGCGGGCCCAGCACGTAGTAGGGCGCGCCGTGGCACAGGCGCTTCTCGAGCGCCACGTTGGCGGCGATCTCGTTGATGGGCATATGGCCGGGCCCCTCGATCATCACCTGCACGCCGGCATCCCAGGCGCGCTTCGTGAGCTTGCCGAGCTCGATCATCTCGGCGGTCTCGGCGGCGTCGTTGGAGTCGTAGAGGCACCCCGGGCGGCACGAGTCGCCGAGCGAGATGGTCACGTCGTACTCGTGGCAAATCTTCAGCACCTCGTCGTAGTACTCGAAGAACGGGTTCTCGTTGCCGGTGACCTCCATCCAGCCGAACAGAAGCGATCCGCCGCGGCTCACGATGTTCATGAGGCGGCCGGTCTCCTTGAAGGTCTTGATGACGCTCCGGTTGATGCCGCAGTGGATGGTCAGGAAGTCCACGCCGTCCTCGGCGTGCGCGCGCACGGTTTCAAGCAGGTCCTCGGCCGTGAGCTTCACGAGCGGCTTCTCCATGTAGCCGATGGCGTCGTACATGGGGACGGTGCCCACCATGAGCGGCGTCTTCTCGACGAGCTCCTGGCGGAAGAATCGCGTCTTGCCGGAGTTGGAGAGGTCCATGATGGCATCGGCACCGAACTCCTCGGCGACGTGCACCTTCTTCCACTCCTCCTCGGCATCCGCCACGTCACCCGAGATGCCCAGGTTCACGTTGACCTTGGTGGAGAGGCCCGCGCCCACGCCGGCGGGCTTGAGCGCGCCCGCGAGGTGCTTCACGTTCGCGGGGATGGCGATGCGTCCGGCGGCGACGCCCGCGCGGATGAACTCCGGGTCGCGCCCCTCGCGCTCGGCGACGGCGCGCATGGCCGGCGTCACCACGCCCGCGCGCGCGAAGTCGAGCTGGGTCACGCAGGGGGTGCCGTCGGCGCGCACAGGCGTTGTCTCGGTGGTGGTTGATGTTTCGGTCATGGTGCGTCTCCCTTCGCTGGCATTACCCATAGCAGGTGATGCGGGTCGGGGCGGGCGCGCCCCCTCTCAGCCTGCCGTCCCGCAAGCTCCCCTTCGCTGGTAGCGTTGCGCCTTGTGGCGCACGCTCATTATACCGTTCGCCGCGCGCGCCCTCGCGAGC
>CASFIQ010000129.1 GCA_949294785.1 uncultured Collinsella sp. | reverse complement strand
ACTGCGAGGAGCACGTTCCCGACCAGATAGACAATCGGGGTGAGCGCGCAAAGCAGCACGCCCGCTATCGAAACCACCAACCCGATCGAGCAGGTGAGATCGCGCCGGTAGTCCTCGCGGCGAGCGCGGCGGGATGCGCAGATTCCCAGCGCCCCCAAAACCACCCCCGCAAGCTGAAGGGGAATGAGCGGCGTGAACGAAAGCGCCACCGCAACCAAGCCGAGCGCGATCGACATCATGTCTTTGCGCATGGGGGACCTCCTCACATGGCCCGCATCCCGAAAACGCCTCCGTGCGCACGGCTGCCGACGCGAGGGCGGGATGAAAGACGGTCCTCGATTCTACACCACCGAGCAAGGGAGGTCCCGCGCGCCGTTCGCGCGCGAAACGATGCCGCTCGCACCGGAGGCGAACGCCGGGAGGCGCGCCATGGCAGAATAAATTTGTATGCGAACGGGACATTTTACGCATAGGGACAATATCTGCAACGCAACGGCGAGCCGGCAGCCGGGTCTTATCGCCGTGACCTGGAAGCCGCGAGAAAGGGGGCGCCATGCCATTTGAGAACGACCGCTCCTACGGGGCGCTCGGCGAGATGTGCACCGACACCATGAGGAGGCTGGGGGCGAACGCGCGCGGAACCTGCCCGGTCGACATGACCCGCGCGCTGGTGGGCGTCGCCCATGCCCAGAGCTGCGGAAAATGCACGCCGTGCCGCGTGGGTCTGGGCACCATGACCGAGCTTCTGGAATCGATCATCGATGGGACCGCGGACGCGGGTGCGATCGCGCGACTGGAGGACCTCGCCGAGCAGATCCGCGTGAGCTCGGACTGCGCCGTGGGATACCAGGCTGCCGAGCAGGTGCTCATGAGCGTGCGCGCCTTCCGCGACGACTTCGAGTACCATGCCTCGACCGGGCGCTGCCTGCGCGCCACCTCGCAGGGCGTACCGTGCGTGGTCTCGTGCCCAGCGCATGTGGACATCCCGGGTTACATCGCCCTCACCGCCGCCGGCCGCTACGACGACGCGGTGGAGCTCATTCGCAAGGACAACCCGTTCCCGAGCGCGTGCGCCTACATCTGCGAGCACCCCTGCGAGAACACCTGCCGCCGCACCATGGTGGACGACGCAGTGAACATCCGCGGCATCAAGCGCTACGCGGTCGACCATGCCCGCACACCGCGGGCGACATCGCGCGGGGCCGCGACCGGCAAGCGCGTCGCCGTGGTGGGCGCGGGCCCGTCGGGCCTCACCTGCGCGTACTTCCTCTCCCGCTGGGGACACGACGTCACGGTCTTCGAGCAGCGCGAGAAGGCGGGCGGGATGCTCCGTTACGGCATCCCCAACTACCGCCTGCCCAAGGACATCCTCGACGCCGAGATCGCCTCGATCGAGGCGGCCGGCGTCAAGATCCTGCTCGACCAGAAGGTCTCCGGCGACGGTGCCCAGATGCTCTGCGACCTCGAGAGAAGCTACGACGCGGTCTACCTCGCGATCGGCGCGCACGGTGACAAGAAGCTCGGCATCGCCGGTGAGGATGCCGGGGGCGTGGTGCCGGCGGTGCAGATGCTGCGCGAGGTCGGACTGGGCAAGGCGGCCGATTACACCGGCCTCGACGTCTGCGTCATCGGCGGCGGCAACGTCGCGATGGATGCCGCGCGGTCGGCCATGCGCATGGGCGCCAAGAGCGTGCGCGTGGTGTACCGGCGCCGCGTCGCCGACATGACGGCGCTCGCCGAGGAGATCGAGGGCACGGTCGCCGACGGCTGCGAGATCTGCTCGCTCATGGCGCCGCTCGAGATCCTCGCCGACGCCGACGGCCGCGTCCGGGCGCTTCTGGCCCAGCCGCAGATCATCGGGCCGGTGAAGCGCGGCCGCCCCGCCCCGGTGAAGGCGGAGCGCGACCCTGTCGAGTATCCCTGCCAGGTGGTCATCATCGCCATCGGCCAGGACATCGAGTCGGCGCCCTTCGAGGCAGAGGGCGTCCCGTGCCGCTGGGGGCGCATGGGCGCCGGCGACGATCTCGCGGTGCCCGGCAAACCGGGCGTCTTCGCGGGCGGCGACTGCATGCGCGGCCCCGCCACGGTGATCCTCTCCATCGCCGACGGCAAGAAGGCCGCCCGCGCGATCGACACCTACCTTGGCTGCAGCCATACGGTGAACCCCCAGATCGAGATCCCCACCCCGCGCCTCGACGACCGCGTGCCCTGCGGTCGCTCCGTCATGGGCGAGCGCCCGCCCGAGGAGCGGCGCCGCGACTTCGACCTGGTCGAGATCGGCCTCTCCGACCAGGAGATCGCCCAGGAAACCCTGAGATGCCTCAATTGCGACCACTTCGGCTGCGGCATCCTGCATGAGAACGGGAGGACCGCATGGTAACCATCACCATCGACGGCGTGCGCATCCAGGCGGACGAGAGCTCGACCATCCTGGAGGCGGCGCGCTCGCACCATATCGACATCCCCACCTTGTGCTATCTGCCCGAGATCAACGAGATCGGCGCCTGCCGCGTCTGCCTCGTGGAGGTCGAGGGCGTCGACCACCTGGTGGCCGCCTGCAACAACAAGGTGGTCGAGGGCATGGTCGTCTCGACCGACACGCCGCGCGTGCGCCGCGCCCGCGTGGCAAACCTGGAGCTCATCCTTTCCCGCCACGACCGGCGCTGCCCCACGTGCTTCCGCAACGGAACCTGCCAGCTCCAGGCGCTCACCGACAAGATGAGCCTGCACGACATCCCCTTCCCGACGCATCTTTCGGGCGAGCCGGTCGACGCGCGGTTCCCGCTGGTGCGCGAGCCCGACAAGTGCATCTCGTGCCTGCGGTGCGTCTCGGTCTGCCAGAAGGTGCAGGGCCTCTCGGTCTGGGACCTGGTCGATTCCGGATCGCGCGCGCACGTGGACGCCGCGCACGAGGACATGTGCACCTACTGCGGCCAGTGCATCACGCACTGCCCCACGGGCGCGCTGCACGAGCGCGACGACACCCAGGAGGTCTTCGACGCCATCTACGACCCCGAGAAGATCGTCATCGCGCAGGTCGCGCCCGCCGTGCGGACCTCTTGGGCCGAGGGCCTCGACCTGAAGGGCGCCGCGCTCACCGTCGGGCGCATGGTGGCCGCCATCCGGCGCCTGGGCTTCGACTACGTCTTCGACACCGACTTCGCCGCCGACATGACCATCATGGAGGAGGGCTCCGAGCTTCTGCACCGTATCGGCGCCGGTGAGCCCGGACCGCTCTTCACCTCCTGCTGCCCGGGCTGGGTGCGCTTCCTGAAGGAGCGCCACCCCGCCCTTCTGGGACACGTCTCCTCTACCAAGAGCCCGCAGCAGATCTTCGGCGCCATCGCCAAGACCTACTATGCGAAGCTTCTCGACGTCGACCCGAGCCGCATCTACGTGGTCTCCTACATGCCCTGCGTGGCCAAGAAGATGGAGGCGGCATACCCCGGTATGGACGCCGGCGGGACGGGGCGCGACGTCGACGCGGTGCTCACGGTGCGCGAGCTCGCACGTCAGCTGCGGTCGCGCTTCGTCAACGTCGACCTGCTCGACGAGGAGGAGTTCGACCAGCCGCTCGGCATCGCGACCGGCGCGGGCCATATCTTCGGTGTGACAGGCGGCGTCCTCGAGGCGGCGCTGCGCAGCGCGTACTTCCTGACGACGGGCGAGAACCCCGACGCCGACGCCTTTTGCGAGGTGCGCCATGAAGGCGCCGACCGCGGTTGGCGCGAGGCGACCTTCAACCTCGCCGAGCGCGAGCTGCGCGTGGCGGTCACGAGCGGCCTGGCGAACGCCGATGCGCTCTGCCATGCCCTCGAGCGCGGCGAGGTCGCATACGACTTCGTCGAGGTCATGGCGTGCCCCGGCGGCTGCGTGGGCGGCGGCGGGCAGCCCATCCACGAGGGCTTCGAGCCCGCTGCCGACCGCGGCGAGATCCTGCGCGGGATCGACGAGACGGCTACCGTCCGCTTCAGCCACGAGAACCCGGCGGTCACCGCATGCTACGATGGGTTCCTGGGCGCCCCCAACTCCGAGCTCGCCGAGCGGCTGCTCCACTCCGACCACACGGCATGGTCCATGCCCTTCAGAGTGGACGCCTCCGGCGCCGAGGTGCCGTTCGCCTGATCGCACGGCGACACGCGGCATCGCCGCGAAGATCCACGACGGTGCGCGCGCTCGCGTGCGCACCGTCTTACTTGAATCGGCTTCCGCCGGGAAAGGACCGGATATCCATGTTCGCACCGCAAGACTCCCCAACCGTGCCCATCTCGCGCCGCGGCGTTATCGCCGCATTCGGCGCCGCCGCGATCCTGGGCATCAGTGGCTGCTCAGACGGGAGCCCGGCAGCGGACGCAGAGCCCGTCACCGTGCGCGTGGGCGCCCTGCGCGGACCCACCGGCATGGGCCTTGTGGGCCTCATGGACGCAGACGGCATGCTCGCCGATCTCGCTGCGGCGGGCGGCGTCGAGCTCGCCGCTGACACGGCGGTGGGGACGGACCCCGCGGGTATCGGAAAACTCGCCAACAGCTACGAGTTCACGCTCGCCGGATCGGCAGACGAGCTGGCCCCGCAGCTGATCCAGGGGGACCTCGACTGCCTCTGCGTGCCGGCGAATCTCGCCGCGACGCTCTACCAGAGCACCGAGGGCGAGGTCGAGGTGGTCGCCGTCAACACGCTCGGCGTGCTCGACATCGTAGACCGCGCGGGCCAGATCGAAACGGTCGCCGACCTTGCAGGAAAGACGATCGTGTCCGCCGGTCGCGGTTCGACGCCGCAGTACGCGCTTGACTACATCCTGCGCGCGAACGGCCTCGAGCCCGGAGCCGACGTCCAGATCGAATGGAAAAGCGAGCACGCCGAATGCCTCGCCGCGCTCGAGGCGGATCCCGCGCTCGTCGCCATGCTGCCGCAACCGTTCGCGACGAGCGCGCTCGCGAAACTCGACGGCGCGCGCATCGCGATCGACCTCACCGAAGCCTGGAACGAGGCGGCGGCGGCCAACGGCTCGGACGCGCAGCTCATCACCGGCGTTGCGGTCGCACGAAGCAACTTCGTCGACGAGCACCCCGAAGCCGTCAAGGAGCTCCTCGACGCCTACGCCGCATCGGTCGATTTCGTGAACCGTGACCCCGCGGTCGCCGCTCAGCTCATCGAGGCGGCGGGCATCGTTTCGGCCGCCGTGGCAGAGCGCGCCATCCCCTACTGCCATATCGTCTGTGTGACCGGCGAGGAGATGCGCTCTGGTCTTGAGGGCTATCTCGAGACCTTGTACGACGCCGACCCGGAGTCCGTGGGCGGATCTCTGCCTGGCGACGATTTCTACCTCGTCTGATTATGGGGAATGCAGGCAATAGCCGTCAGGGACGGGGGCTGATGCGGACGCTCGCGCCCTGGGCAGTTATCGCATGGCTCGCCATCTGGCAGATGGCATCATGGGCGCTCGGTAGCGATCTGCTGCTCCCCGGTCCGCTTGATGTCGCCCTTCGCCTTGCTGAAGACGCTGCTACGACGACATTCTGGCAGCGCATCGCGTTCACGATCCTGCGCATAGGCGGGGGCGCTGTCGCCGGATGGCTCATCGGTGCCTTCGCGGCCGTCGCCGCAACGCGCTCCGCACGCGCCCGCGAGCTCATCGAGGTCCCTATGATGCTCGCACGCAGCGTACCGGTGGCATCCATCACCGTGCTCGCACTCATCTGGCTCAGCGCGCGGAACCTCTCCGTGTTCGTGGTCGCGCTCGTCGTGACGCCGATTGTATACGAGAACATCTCCGCTGCCCTCGGAGCTCGCGATACAGCACTCGACGAGATGGCACGTGTCTTCCGCATACGCCCCTGGCGGCGTTTCCGACTCGTCGTCCTTCCGCAGCTCAGGCCTTCGCTACGCGCAACCTGCCGCCTCACGCTCGGCATGGCGTGGAAGGCCGGTGTCGCCGCCGAGGTGATCGGCATCCCCATGGGATCGCTCGGCGAGGCAATCTACCAGACGAAGGTGCACTTCGACACCGCGGGGCTCTTCTCCTGGACGATCGCGGTCGTCGCCTGCTCGATTATCTGCGAGACGGTCGCTGGCCTCGTCCTCGATACCGCCTGCTCCCTGCTGACCCAGGACGCTTCAAGGACACGCGCTCCACGCGACGGCCATAAGGACGACCGGGACCTTGGCAACGCGTGCCGCCCACCCGTCGGCATCTCATCCTCCCCCGCCCGCACAAACCTCGATGACGGTATCCGGAAAGGAAGGGCCCGCCTGACCCTTACGGGGGTCACGAAACGCTTCCCGCAAGGACCCGCGATAGGACCGGTCTCCCTTGCGGTCTCGAGCGGAGAGCCCCTCTGCATCATGGCGCCCTCGGGATCGGGCAAAACTACGTTGCTCCGCATCGCTGCGGGCCTCGACGTGATGAGCTCGGGGGCGATCGGCTTCGAAGTCGATGGCGAGGCGTGTCGCACCTGGAGCTCCAGTATGGTCTTTCAAGATGACCGCCTGTGCGAGCAGGCGGACGCCGTCGCAAACACCGCGATCGCCCTTACCGGCCCCGCTGCCTCCCAGCGCTCGCGTGAGGTCCTCGAGTCGCTCGGCCTCACAGAGTGCACTGATCGACCGGTGCGGACGCTGTCGGGTGGGCAGCGGCGACGCGTTGCGCTCGCGCGGGCGCTCGTCGCCGATGCCGATATCCTCTTGCTCGATGAGCCCTTCAACGGGCTCGACGACAAGGCCCGTGCGCAAACGGCTGCACTCGTACGCAATCGCGCCCGATACGTCCCCACCATCATCGCCACGCATGTCCTCGACGACGCGCAGCTTCTCGGCGCCCGGATCGTAAGGCTCGACAGCCTCTGATACCGATCTGACCGAAATCTAAAACGAATCTGACCGAAATCCGACCAGGATCCGATTGCGCTGCTCGGCCGAACGGGTGAATCCCATTCAAATTGAAAGACCCGATATACACCGCCTCAACCGTTCGCGCTGCAAGATGTACCGCACATCGATAATATCCCTCCCCGCACGCAAAACATGGCATACCGCCATTCCCACGCGCATCGGATACCGCTATCCTGCACGCCATGAGACTCGCCGACGACATACCGGCTGTCGTGCTCTCGCACGGGAGCGCGCTCCATGGCATACGTCATGCGCGCACGCGCCAGGGATTGGTGCCCTGGCGCCGGCTCGATGCGGCCGAGCAGCGTGGCGTCATGCACCGCGCCACGGCGTCAATCCGGAACATCGATGTCGGCGATCTTGTCCGTCATGGCTTCTGGGATGAAGGCGAGCCGTTCGCGGTCCTCGTTGCGAAACCGGCGCGACGCCGGGCGAATACGCAGGTGCACGCGCATCTCCGTTCCAAAAGACTCCGTGCGGGATCGCTCATGGAGGTCGCATCGAACCTCTATTGCTGCTCTCCCGAGATGGTCGCAAGCCAGCTTGCGGCATCGTCAGCTACGCCCGCAAGCGTGGCTTCGGTAATCACCGAGCTTTGCAGCGGCTTCACCATGGCCGACTACGACATCGCGCTCGACGACTCCGCCGGAACCGTGCTGCCCGATCACCTTCAGCGCGGGTACCGCGAGGCGGAACCGGCGACCAACCTCAAGGAGATCGCCCGTTGGATGCCGCATAAGGGAGGCAACCGACACGCCCGCATGGTGGCACAGGCGCTTCGCATCGCGACGGAAGGTTGCCGCTCGCCCATGGAAGCGATTACGGCGATGCTGTTTTCCAGCCCGAGGGCGTTGGGCGGCTTCGGAATCGC
>CASFIQ010000128.1 GCA_949294785.1 uncultured Collinsella sp. | reverse complement strand
TGAAGGGCATGCTCGAGCTCTGCAGCAAGTTCACCGTGGCGCGCATCCTGGAGCGCGACGACTTCACCAAGCGCTACCAGTCGCAGACGCCGATCGCCCTGCATGAGTTCCTCTACCCGGTGATGCAGGCGTTCGACTCGGTAAAGATCAAGGCGGACGTGGAGATGGGCGGCACCGACCAGCTATTCAACCTGCTGGCCGGCCGCGAGCTCATGGAGAAGATGGGTATGGAGCCGCAGGTCGCGCTCACCATGCCGCTGCTCGAGGGCACCGACGGCGTGCGCAAGATGTCAAAGTCCTACGGCAACTACGTGGGCCTCACCGACGAGCCGGCCGATGCCTTCGGCAAGGTCATGTCCATTCCCGATGAGATGATCGGCAAGTACTACCGCCTCGCATCGACGCTCTCGGTCGATGAGGTCGATGCGATCGATGCCGCGCTGGCCGACGGGTCCGCCGACCCCTACGAGCTCAAGCGCTCCCTAGCGGTGAACATCGTCGACGCCTACCACGGCGCGGGCGCGGGCGAGGCCGCCAAGGCGGAGTTCGACCGCGTCTTCAAGGAGGACAAGCTCCCCGAGGACATCGCCGAGGTGTCGGTCGACCTGACTCCCAACGCCGAGGGCCTCGTCTACCTGGCGGCCGTGCTCAAGGACGCGGGTCTTGCGCCCTCCGCCGGCGAGGCGCGCCGTCTGATCGACGGCGGCGGCGTCAAGATCGATCAGAAAGCGGTCGCGCCCAAGAGCTACAACGTCGACCCCGCGCTCCTGCATACGGGATGCGTACTGCAGGTGGGCAAGCGCAAGTACGCGCGCCTGGTGTAATCTGCGCCCGGGCCCCTGCTTCCGCTTCCGCCCGGCCGCAACGCGGCCGCAACGGCCCGGCGCCGCTTCCGGCGGTACCGCGTTGCCCGTTGCGACCGATAAGCCGAGGCCGATAAGATCGCTGCGTTTTCGCAGGTCAAGCATGCTTTTCGTAGAACGAGCATGTTTTTTGCGGGCCGGGCATCTTATCCGGCGTTCTGATTCGGCATCCGTCCGCGCGTGTGCGACGCGGGCGGATGTCTCTTTCATACCGCAACCGCCGGTCTTGGTATCGCGATCGTCCGTCCTGATATCGCCGCCGCCTGCCGCCGTTTTGGGGCAACATGCGGGCACCACGCCGGCAACGCGGGACAACGCGAGGCGACACGGGACAACGCGCGGATGACACGGGGCAACGCTGGGCAATGCGGGGTAACACGCGGGCGACATCCAGGAATCGCCCGTCGCAAAGCCGCATGCGTGCCTTGGTCGCGTACGAACCTCGTGGACGCTTTTTGCCGCTATGGAGACAAGTTTCACCGTCGCGCAGTTGCATGGACGATTTCGTGAGATATGGAGAGCGCTCGAGAGAAGCGTGGACGTTTTTATCCTGTCTGGATTTACGAACACACCAAGGTTGACCGAAGCATGCGTGAATCGATGTGCGGAACCGGCTCCACGGCCCTTCGACACCTCGACCGACCTCCATATCGGCAAAAAACGTCCAAAACGAAGACGGGGGTTAATCCATATCGGCAAAAAACGTCCACTGCTGCCATTGAGCCCGCGTGCCATTGAGCCCGCGTGCTATTGACCCACGCGCGCCATCGGGTCCTGCTTTCAGGATGCGGTATACCCGATGTCGGGCGAAGACCTCATCAGCCCGCAGTGCCATCTCAAAATAAAACCAGTTCCAATACCAATTGGTATCTGAAAACGATGCCAGTTGTGGTCCAGCGGGAAAACGGGCGCTGGCCTGCGGCGTCATGCGCCAAATGGGGCATATTTCGAATGGCGGTCGAATGCCGGTCAGATATTGGTCAGACGCGCGTCAGACGGCTGGGCGGATTTTTTCGATGCCGAGGTTGAGCCGCGTGTTCCCATGGTAGGTTGCGGCCATGGATATCTGCTTGTATGGCATATCGGCGCTTGAAGTGCTCCGAGCAATCGACGGGCTGCCGTCATTTTCGCGCACGTCCCTCACCGAGGGCTGCGCGGTCCCGCATCATGATGAGGCGCTGAGGCGCACATCGGTCTTCGGCGGCCTCTCGTCACCGGTTCACGTGATGGTCTCATCCGATCGCGAGCGGCACGATGTGCCCGGGGTCGTCCGGCATGTGGTGAGTGCGCCGCTGCCTGCCCGTTCGCTCATGCGGATGGCGACGGGGGTTCTCGTTCCGGTCCCCGAGCTCTGCTTCATAGAGCTGGCATGCCAATTGGCGCAGAAGGCGGGCTCGGTTTCGGAGATGACGGCGTCTGGATGGCAGGGTGATGAGCCCTTGCCGGGAGGGGCCTTTCCGCCTTGTGAGGACGACGAGCCTTTTGTTCGCCGACTCAAGAGCGAGGTCGACTTGCTGAAGATCGGATTCGAGCTTGCGGGAACCTATCGTGTGGGCACGATGGCGCTCGGGGAAATGCGTGGCGGAAGCGGGCAGTTGATGAGCCCGGTGCGGCTGAGCGCGCTACTCGATGAGCTCGGAGGCCGAGTCCGTGGTACGCGCCTCGCGCGGAGGGCGCTCGCGACGCTGCGCGAAGGCGCCCGCTCCCCGATGGAGACGGCGCTCGCGCTCATGCTCTGCGCCCCTCCCAGGCTGGGGGGAATGGGGCTGCGTGGGGGAGAGCTCAACTGGCAAGTCAGGACGTCAGCGGGAGCGCGCTTCGTGGACCTGGGGTTTCCTGAGGCGGGTGTGGGGTTGGAATATCAGGGCGAGGCGTACCATCGCCTGGAGCAGGTCAAGCGCGATGGCCGGCGGGTAAACGCCCTTGCGGGCAGCAAGCTCACCATCTTCAACGTCTGGCGCGAGGACCTCGCGCGACCGAAGCTGTTCGAGGCGCTGGTACGGGACGTGACGCGATGCATGGGGCACCGAGTGAGAATCCGCACGAGCGAGTTTCGCTACCGGCAGGCGCTGCTGCGCGCACGCGTGCTGCCGCCGGTCGCGCGCAAACAATAGGACCGCGCGTCGCGGCCCTGGCTGATGGCTTCGCGAGGCGCGGTCTTTGATTGCTGAGAGAGTGGGGTGGGGTTCGCCGATGGAAGGGTCTCGTTGGAACGCCGGCATCGGGGGGGTGCGGGCCGCCGACAAAACCGCTGACGGGTAAGCCCCCGAGTACGCGCTGGCGAAACGCGGCGCCGGAGCGAGATGCTAGAGGTCCGCCTCCTTGCGGACGAACCCGTCAAGCACGGCGGCGGCGAGCGCCAGCACGCCGACGACGACCGCCATCACGGGAATCTCCTGTCCGAGACCGGCGAAGACGCCGGTTCCGATGGAGAGCAGCACCACGAGGACCGCGATGAGCCGATGGCTGCCCAGGCGGCTGGGCTGGTTAGCGCCGTGGATGCCCATGAACGCGCAGAAGAGCGTGAGGACGGCGCAGGCGACGTAGAGGACGCCATCGGCGTAGACCACGAGCACGCCGAGAACGCCCGCCTCTGCCTCGGCGAGGTCGGCGCCGAACAGCGCGATGGCGCCGAGCGCGGCGGCGCCGAGCGCGGCGAGAAGCTGCAGCAGGCTGACGATCTTGAGAATCTTGCGGTTAGTTGACATGGGGGAGCCTCCTCGCGATAGGCGCAGATAATGTTCGCAAGTCCGATAAGTATATAGCAGATGGGGCGTCGTTCGCGGCTTTCCGCGGGCGACGCCGCCGAGCGCCCGTCAATCCTTTCCGGGATTGCCTCCGCCGCTCGCCGCGTGCCGGCCGCCTGCGGGCCGCTCCCTGCGAGCCGTCGTCTGTCGCCTGTCGAATGCCATCCGGTGAGACCATCGCCGCTATCTGTGGCACCGCCAGATGAGGAGATGGCAGAACGGTGCCACGTGTCTTTCACACGTCATCAACAGATGGTTGAAGCAAAGTGTTGTTGGTGATTATTTCCCCTGCAAGAAGCATACTTTACTGGTTTGGGAAAACTCTGTTTCAACCACAGGAGGAAGGATGCGTTTGCTGAACAGACGGCAGTTCGGCGGGCTCGTGCTCGCCGGCGCGGCGACCCTGCTCGCCGGCTGCACCGATGCGGCATCTTCGTCGGCGGGGTCTGCGGGGAGCGCCGCTTCCACGACGATCGCGGCGCCGAGCGGGGACACGATTCGCATCGGCGTGCGTGCCGATATCGTGGGCTTCGGCTACCTGAACGAGCATACGGGCAAGTACTACGGCATGGAGATCGATCTCGCCAACGACCTCGCCCAGCGCCTGGGCTACAAGAACGTCGAGTTCGTGACCGTTCTGCCCGAGAACCGCAAGGAGCTGCTGCTCGAAGGCGAGATCGACGCCATCATCGGCTGCTACTCCATCGCGGACACCCGTCTGGAGAACTTCGACTTCTCACCGGCGTACTACGACGACTCCGTCATCGCGGTGGTGCAGAACTCGTCGCTCATCTCCTCGATCGACGACCTGAAGGGCTGCACCTTCGGCACCATGGGCGGCTCCAACGCCGCGCCGCTGCTCTCCATCAAGCTCTACGAGATCGGCTTCTCGAACGGCGAGTCGCGCACGCTCGGTGCCGACAACAGCGATGTGCTCTTCGACACCTGGCACCTGCTCCAGTACCCCTCCTACGAGGAGCTTTCCGACGCGCTGGAGATCGGCGAGGTGGATGCGATGGTGCTCGACGGCGCCATCGCCCAGACGTATATGAGCGATGAGCGCCAGGTCCTGCCCGACTTCGTGGTGGATGAGGTCTCCTACGGCGTCGCCACGCAGAAGGGCTCCGAGCTCTCGCCGCGCGTCGCCGAGGCCGTTCAGGAGATGCTCGACGACGGCACCATCGCCGCGTACATCGATAAATGGGACTAGGGGAGGCGCTGAAATGAGGATGTCCAAGGGACTTACCGTCAAGATCGGCGTGCTCGTCGCCGTAGTTCTTGCCAGCATGCTCGCGATGGGCGTGCTGCTGAGCGGCATGCAGAGCAATCTCACGCGTGCGAGCTACACCGAGGAGATCGACTACGAGGAGGAATCGCTGCCCGAGCTCCTCGAGCAGGCGGATGCCGAGACCGTCGAGAACACCGCGCAGTTCGACGCCATCTATCAGTCCAAGGCGGCGAGCGTCGCCTTCATGGCGCAAAACGATACCGGTTTCGAGGCGACCGATGCCAAGATGGTCGAGTACCAGGAGCTTCTGGCGGTCGACAACATCATGGTGGTGACCCGCGAGGGCCAGATCGTCGCCCGCGCCGCCGACACCAAGGCGGATTTCACGCGCACGCGCTTCAACCGTCTGCGCACCACGTTCGACACGCACGAGCCTTCCGATGCGGTCGAGATCGAGTATCCGGAGGAGGAGTGGCTGGACCGCTATTACGCCGCCCGCATCGATGACGAGACCATGGTCGTTATCGAGCAGGATCCCGCCGAGCTCCGCGCTCTAATCGAGAGCACCGGATCGCTCGCGAGCGTGCTCGGTGGCATCTCGCTGGGCCAGGACGGCTACGTCTTCGCCGTGTCCGCGAAGGACTACGTGATCGAGTACCATCCGAACGCCGACCTGATCGGCGCCGACGCCATCGACGCCGGCATCAGCGTGGAGAACCTCGAGGACGGTGCGTACGCGAACATCACCCTCGCCGGCGAGCCGCTGTACTGCGGCGTGACCCTGATCGGCGACACCTACTACATCTCCGCCGTGCCCGAGGCCGATATGGCCGCCTCCAGCTTCATCACGGTGGGCGTCATCCTGTTCGCCTTCTTCATGGTGGTCGCCTCGGTCGCACTCTACGGCATCTTCGTGCTGCGCGACGACGAGCGCCACGGCCATAGCGATGAGGATTACCGCGTCCTCGGCCCCGTGCGCGTGAACCGCGCCATCGCCGGGCGCGCGCTCGTGATCGCCGCTGTGGGCTTCCTGGGCGTCATGGTGATCTCGTTCTACATGCAGACGCTCTTCGCGCTCTCCTCCCAGTCGCTCACGCTGACCGAGCGCGCCGAGTCCATCGCCGACTCCATCGAGCGCAGTCAGGCGAGCGCCGACGAGCTCGAGGCTCAGTACGGTGAGCGCTATCTGTCGAAGGCCGAGGTCGCCGCCTATATCATCGACCACAACCCGTCGCTGGCCACGCGCGAGAAGCTGGCCGAGCTGGCGGACGCGCTCGATATCCAGTACATCTTCACCTTTGATGCCCAGGGCGTGATGACGGCGACCAACTCCAACTTCACCAACTTCACGCTCTCCGAGGATCCCGCGGACCAGTCCTATGAGTTCCGCAAGCTCCTGCAGGGCGTTGACCATGTGGTCCAGGACGCCATGCCCGACGAGGTCTCCCAGGAGCTCCGTCAGTACATCGGCGTCACCACGCACGACCCCGCCACCGGCGAGCTGACCGGCTTCGTGCAGCTGGGCATTCGCCCCACGCGCCTGGAGAACCTGCTTGAGAGCGTCCAGATCGATCACGTGCTGGACGGCGTGCAGGTGGGATCCGACGGCTTCGCCTTCGCGGTGAGCAAGGCCGATGGCACCATCGCCTACTACCCCGATCAGAACACCGCCGGCAAGGACGCGAGCGCGGTGGGCATCACCGAGAACCAGCTGCATGACGGCTTCAGCGACTACATCACCGTGAACGGCGAGACCTATTACGCAGC
This sequence comes from uncultured Collinsella sp., assembly GCA_949294785.1. Classification (GTDB taxonomy): domain Bacteria; phylum Actinomycetota; class Coriobacteriia; order Coriobacteriales; family Coriobacteriaceae; genus Coprousia. Next base: position 19,794 of record CASFIQ010000128.1, on the reverse strand, counting down.
GGTCACCGAGACGAGCGATTACTACGTCTTCGTCGCCGCGGGCGAGGGCGCGCTCATGGCGGAGCGCGGGCCGCTGACCATCGCCACGGGCGCCATCGCCCTCGTGTGCCTCGCCGTGGTCTTCGCGGTCATCTCGCTCGATCCCGCCAAGAGCATCTACGTGACCTCCGGACCCGACGACGGCGAAGAGCGCCCCGGCGTGGTGGAGGTCAATATCGGCGGACGCAGGGTTCGCACCGATACCGCCGTCAGCCGCTGGCTGGGCCGCTCGTTCCACTGGGACGAGCTGTCGCCCGAGCAGAAGGTCGGCTGCGTGCTCAAGTGGTTCGCGGGCGTCGCGGTGATCGTGGTGTGCATCGCGGTCATCTTCAAGGATGCGATCTTCGATAAACGCTCGCTGTTCGCCTACATCCTCGGCGGTACCTGGGAGCACGGCCTCAACATCTTCGCCATCACGGCGTCAATCATGTTCGCGTGCGTGCTCGCCACCGCCGCCGCGGTGTTGCAGAAGATCCTGCGCATGATCTCGCGGGTGCTCGACGCCCGCGGCGTGACCATGTGCCGCCTCATCTCGAGCGTGGTGAAGTACGCGAGCGTCATCGGCATGCTCTACTGGTGCCTGGCGCTGCTCGGCGTCGACACGGCGACGCTCCTCGCCTCCGCCGGCCTCCTCACCTTCGCGGTGTCGCTCGGCGCGCAGGGCATCGTCTCCGATATCATCGCCGGGCTCTTCATCATCTTCGAAGGCGAGTTCCGCGTCGGCGACATCATCCAGGTGGGCGGCCAGCGCGGCACGGTCATGGAGATCGGTGTGCGCACCACCAAGATCAACGACGGCTCCGGCAACATCCTGGTGCTGCGCAACTCCAACATCTCCAACGTGGTCAACATGACCAAGGAGCACAGCTATGCCGCCGTCGAGGTGGGCATCGAGTACGGCGAGAGCCTGGAGCGCGTGGAGAACATCCTGGCGCAGGAGCTCCCCAACATCAAGAAGCGCCTGCCCGCCATCATCGACGGTCCGTTCTACAAGGGCGTCACGATGCTCGCGGACAACTCGGTCAACATCAAGATCGTGGCGGAGTGCGCCGAGAAGGATCGCGCGCCGCTCACCAACGATCTGAACCGCGAGATGAAGCTGCTGTTCGACAAGCACGACATCTCGATCCCGTACCCGCAGGTCGTGGTCAACCAGCCGGTCCAGTTCAAGAAGGCGACCGCAGCCGAGAAGCTCGCCGCCGACAAGTTCAACGCGGAGCAGAAGGAAGCCGTCAAGAACATGGTGGACGAGGACGAGGACTTCGACGACTCCAACGATTCCAACCGCCATTAACGGCAGCGTGAGCCCGCTCGGATGTTAGATGCGAGGCCGGCCCGGAGGTTATAGCCTTCGGGCCGGCCTTTTTGCCGTCGGGGCGCGATGTGGCTCAGAGGGCCTCGGCGCCCCGGTTGCCTCCGTGTTCCGATCGGCGGCGCGAGCCTGCTTCGCGATGTTGGACCGCGCGATCGCCTAGGGGTTGAAAAGCCCCGCCACATGAGAGAACTTGTCGCGGATGAAATGCGCGAAGCGATCCACCATCTCGTTTTCCGGGCCCTTCAGGGAAACCAGGCATATGGGTACGCCCGGGGCATCGGCGGGATCGATGCGATGCATGATCGCGAGCGGTTTGATGTCGAGCGCTTTCAGGTAGACGCCGAGAACGTAGCCGCTGCGCTCCTCGAGCAGGTTCGCCACGCCGTCGTCCGAATCGACCGAGATGGCAGGCGATGCCAGCCCCCGACGTCGGCAGCTGGCGAGTACGGTCTCGTTGAAATCGTCGATCTCGCGGTTGTACAGGACGGGGTAGGGCTCCAGGTCGGCGAACGTCAGGAGGCGCTTCCCGCGCAGGGGATGGCGTTTTCCCATGAATACGCCGACCGATACCTTGCCCAGGGGAACGCAGTCGCAGTGGGGGTCGCTGAATGAGCCCACGGTGATCATCGCGTCGATCGCGCCCGCTTTCAGGTCGGCGAGCGCCTCGATGCCGAGCGTCTGGAAGATTCGCACGCGCGCGCCGAGCGCCGGGGAGGCGAGACGTGCCAGCGCGTTGCAGACCATGTCCTGCTTGGCGAACGGCGGGACCACGAGCCCGATATCGAGGCGCGGCTTTTCGTCGAGTTCGCGCTCCTGGTACACCGCCGCCGCGTGCCCCACGGCATCGAAGCCGGCGAGCGCCTCGCGCGCGGGGCGGACGAGCGCCTTGCCAAGGGGTGTGAGCTGGGCACCGGCGCCACCTCGGACGAACAGAGCACCGCCGAGCTCCTCCTCGAGCTCGCTGAGCGCCCTCGATACCGCCTGGACCGAGACGTTCTCGGCTCGGGCGGCCTTCGAGTAGCTGCCCGAGCGGGCTGCCAGATGGAAATATCGCAGTTGTCGGATGTTCAAGACGGCTCCGCCGTAACTCGTGTCGAACTGTCGCCACAGGGTGTCACACTTAGTCATTTTACCCATCGATGCGATCGGTATGCGACCTTAAGCATACGCCATGGGACACCGACGATATGCTGAGCGCGATCCGCTTAACCCGCATTTGAAGCCGTCCCGATGCGCGCCGCGCAGATGCGTCCCTCTCGGTCCGTTCGGTGCGGAGGAAAAAAAGACCCCGATGGGCGGAGGGGCCCATCGGGGTCATGCGTGCGCAGGGCGTCGGGATGGCGCGCTTGCGCGCGGTGCCGTCAAACGAGCGCGGCCTACTGGATGCCGTCCTCGGTCATGGCGCGGGAGGTGAAGAGCAGGCCGGAGAAGGCGACCGCGGCGAAGATGAGGTTCGGCCAGACGGTGCCGCTGTGACGCAGCGCGGTCTCGCCGGCGCTGAAGAGGTTGAGCGCGATGTCGGCGGAGCACATCCACGAGAAGACCTTCAGGAGGCTTGGGTGCTTCGCGGCACGCATACCGAAGATGCCGAAGATGAACTGGCTGAGGCCGATGATGCCGAGGATGATGCCGTACATCTGGGCAATCTCGGTGCCGTCCTCGATACCGAGGTCGATGCCGGGTGCGCCGAAGAACATGATGGCGGCGGTGGCCATGGCGACGATGCCGAAGAGCAGGAGGCACAGGCCGATGCCCTGAACGCCGCGGTGATTCTTGGACATGGAGGTTTCCTTTCTGCGATGCCGGACGCCCCTGTCGCGTCCGATACGTTGCAAGTTCGCCAGAATCGTCAAAGGCAAACCGGTGCAGTTTATGGCGCACGAGCGATATGCGTCAAAGCTTCGGAGCAGGTGTCAACATGATGTTGAAACTATTGATGGCCGTTTGGGTGTACCTGCGCCATGAACGACCTGCGGACTCTTAAGTGCGTTATCATAATTCCCCGTGCCCAGCTGGTATATGATGGGCCCGATATCGCGAACGCCCCCTGTGAAGGAATCCCTATGAGCAAACCTGAGACTTCCGCGAGCCCCGTCGAGCCCCGGCCCGCCGGCGCACCCCGTCACGCCGCCCCGAAGAAGCCCGAGGAGCGTAAGATCCCGCTGATCCTCAAGGTCTACGGCTTTTTGTGCATGGCGGACGGCATCGTCACCGTGCCGATGGTCTTCATCTTCCTCGGCCTTCTCTGGTGGGCGATGTCGGCGCGCCCCGACCTCGTCTCGATCGGTGACGACCCGACGCTGCCCGTAATCCTCATGGCGATCTCGATCGTGGTGTCGCTTGGCAACGCCATCTCGCTCATCGTTTTCGGCCGGTCGCTGCTCAAGAACCGCCGGCGCAACGCCGCGCGCTGGTCGCACGCGCTCATCGCCACTACGCTCGTGCAGATCATCCTGCGCGTCATGCTCGAGGGTATCGGGACGAACCTCATCGCCGACGCCATCCAGCTCGTCATCGTGCTCGCGCTGTCGGTGACGGTCGACCCGCAGCTGCGCCGCGAGCGCCATCTCAAGCAGGCCATGCGCGAGATGACCGATCGCGAGGCGGACCGTGCGGGCATGCTCGGGCGCGACCTGGAGGGCAAGGGCTATATCGAGCTCAACTTCTTCAACCTGTTCTGGGTCTTCACCGTGTGCTGCGTTCTGGGCCTCATCATCGAGACCGTCTACCATATGGTGGTGGTCGATCCCGGTGTGTACCAGGACCGCGCGGGCATGCTCTTCGGCCCGTTCTCGCCGATCTACGGGTTCGGCGCGGTGCTCATGACCGTCGCGCTCAACCGCTTCTATAAGGCGAATCCCATCATCATCTTCGTGGTCTCCGCTGTGATCGGCGGCCTGTTCGAGGCGGCGACCGCCTGGTTCATGCAGGTCGGCTTCGGTGCCATCGCCTGGGACTATTCGGGCTCGACCATTTTCGGTCTCTTCCCCGATCCGGTCGCGGCGCTCTTCGGCGGCCGCACCTCGACGCTCTTCATGTGCATGTGGGGCGCGCTCGGCTTCGTCTGGATCAAGTTCTGCCTGCCGTGGCTTTTGAAGTTCATCAACATCATCCCCTGGAAGATCCGCTACAGCTTTACGGCGCTCTGCGCGGTGCTGATGCTCGTCAACGGCGTCATGACGCTGCAGGCGCTCGACTGCTGGTTCGAGCGCCTCTCCGGCACGGCGGGCACCACGCCCGTGGAGGAGTTCTACGCCAGGAACTTCGATAACGAGTACATGGAGCACCGTTTCGAGAGCATGACCATCACGCCCGAGGACTCCGGCCGTGTGGACAGCAGCGCCGTCGCCGAGGCGACCGTCGCGCCGGCGTCCGACGCGGGGAGCGCCGCGTGACGGGCGGCCGCCCCCGGTGGGGCCTGCGCATCCTCGCTGCCATCGCGGTGGTGCTCGCCGTCGCCGGGGTCGCCCTCGCCTTCGCCGTCCATAACCGCCAGGAGCAGGAGCGCCAGGGGCTCGGCGTCGTCTCCGAGCCCACGGTGCCCGAGGAGCTTGCCGGCTCGACCGGTAGGACGGGGTCCTTCACCGCGGAGGTGGACTTCACCACCATGGTGACGGGCGCGGCGACCGTCTCGACCGAGGTCGCTTGGGACGACGACTGGTTCTTCCAGGACCCCACGGCCTACAACCACGAGCTCGCGACCACCTGCGCGGTGCTCTCCGCGATCGCCAACTCCGAATCGGGCTACTACCAGGCGGGGTCGGGCGGGCGCGCCTACATGGAGGAGGCGCTCGCGAAGCTGGGCTTCCAGGACATCTCGACGGCGTCCTACCGGTACCGCAGCGAGATCTTCGACGAGATCGTCGACGCCATCACCGGTACCGACGACGTGGTGGCCTACTCGGTGGCGACCAAGCGCGTCGTCGCCGAGAACGGGAGCCAGAAGACGCTCTTCCTCGTATCGGTGCGCGGCAGCTACGGCTCCGAGTGGCTGAGCGACCTCAACATGGACTTCGACAAGGGCTACGCCAACGTGGAGCACGAGGGCTTCATGCGCTCCGCCAACGAGATCGTGGACGACCTTGCCGAGCGCATCACCGCCGAGACCGAGCTTTCGGGCACCGGCGACATCGCGCTGCTGTTCTGCGGGCACTCGCGCGGCGCCGCGACGGCGAACATCGCCGCCGCCTATGCCGACGAGATGACGACGGGCCTGCGCTCGTTCGCCCCGCTCGACAGCATCTACTGCTACACCTTCGCCACGCCCGAGGTCACGCTCTACGAGGACGTGGATGACCCGCTGTTCGACAACATCTTCAACATCCTGAACCCGTCGGACATGGTGCCGCGCATGCCGCTCGCCGCGTGGGGCTATGCGCGCTACGGGCACGACCTCGTGCTTCCCGGTTACGGCGACGAGGGCTTCGACGAGGCCCATGAGGCCATGTGCGCTGCCTTCGAGAAACTGTGCGGTGTGGAGAGCCCGTATGTACCCGAGGACCGCGAGCGCGTGGACAAGCTGGTCGACGACCTCGCGCGCGAGGTTCCTACGGTCGAAGACCTCTTCTCGCTGGGCGGGGCCGTCTCGCTCGTGCGCGACCTCGTCGCCGATATCAACCCCATGCAGGTGCTCTACGGGCATTACCCCAGCGTCTACATCGCCTGGATGCAGTCGCTCGACACGCTGGCGTAGCGTATCGCCCCGAACGGGGAACGGCGGGACTCGACGCATCGCGGGCGGATGCTCCCGGGCGCGTCCCCGCATGAGCGCTTCCGCCTCCCCGGCATATCGGGTGCTATCATGGACGCGATGATGATTCGGCGCCGATCGGGGCTTATCGTCGGCGCGAACGGGGGAGGCGAAGCGTGGCGGGCAAGGTGACCTTGAAGGAGATCGCTCGCGAGGCGGGCGTCTCCATCTCCACGGTGTCGCTCGTCCTGAACGACCGCCCTTGCCGTGTCTCCGAGGAGAACCGACGCCGCATCAAGAAGATCGCGCGCGAGAAGCGCTACGTGCCCAACCAGATCGCCCGCAGCCTGCAGATGCAGCGCTCCGGCACGCTCGGCCTCATCGTTCCCAACATCGAGAGCCGCTTCTTCGCCCGGTTGGCGCGCAACCTCGAGGTGCGCTGCCGCGAGCGGGGCTATGCCCTCTTTATCACCACCTCGGACGACCTGGCCGAAAACGACCTGGCGCTGCTCGATCTTCTGGTGAACCGCGGGGTAGAGGGCGTTTTCCTGGTGATGGGGAACCGCTGTCCGGGACACGATGAGCGCCCGTGCCGGGTCGCCGACGCACCCGTGCCGGTGGTCGCGATCGACCGCTCCTTCGAGGGGCCGGTGTGCGACACCGTGCAGTTCGATAACGAGCGCGGCGGCTACCTGGCGACGCGCCACCTGCTGGAGCACGGGCACCGCAGGATCGCCTGCATGGTCAACGCCGCGCGCTCCGGTACGGGGGCGAGGCGCCTGGTGGGCTATCGCCGGGCGCTCGACGAGTTCGGCGTGGCGTACCGCCCCGATTACGTGCTGGATACCGACTACTACATCCCCGAGGCCTACGAGGCCGCCGCATCGCTTGCCGGCCTGGATGTCACCGCGGTCTTCGCGAGCTCGGACAACATCGCCCTGGGGCTGCTCAAGCGCCTGTACGACCAGGGCAAGCGCGTCCCGCGCGACTACGCCGTGGTGAGCTACGACAACTCGGCGGCAGACTCGCTCTTCGAGCCGGCGCTCACCGCCATCGACCAGGACGTCGCGCAGCTGGCGGACAAGGCGATCGACCTCATGCTGGGGCGCCTGGCGGGCGGCACCGGGACACCGGTGGAGTGCCTGCTCGAGCCGCGCCTGGTGGAGCGCGACTCCGTGGCGCCGTGCGAGGCGGGCGCGCGTGCGCGCTCAGGTGCTTGCGAGCGTGCGTGACGGCGTCCCCCCGTGCGACGACGGCTTCGTTTCCAAACGGGCAACGCCGCTGGCGCGCCTATGGAAGACGCTCCATCTTCTATACTGCTGAAAAATAGCACGCAGGTCACCGTTTGAGCGCATCGTCCGCCGCGGGCATGCGCACGGATCGGAGGCATCATGTCCCAGCCCGTCATCGGGACCCCGTGGAGGGCGCTTGAGCGGCCGGTGAGGCCCGAGGCGCTCGCGGGTGTCGAGCGCTATTGGCGCTGCTCGAACTATCTTTCCGTCGGCCAGATCTACCTGCGTTCGAACCCGCTCATGAGGGATGGCTGGGTGGACGGCAAGACCGGTGAGGTCCGTGGCTTCTGCCGTGCCGACGTGAAGCACCGCCTCGTGGGTCACTGGGGCACCACACCGGGTATCAACTTCCTGTTCGCGCATGTGAACCGCCTCATCGCCGACCATGGCCAGAACACCGTCTTTTTCATGGGCCCCGGCCACGGCGGTCCGGCGGGCGCCGCGCAGTCCCTGCTTGACGGCACCTATCGCGAGATCCGCCCCGACATCACCGACGACGAGGAGGGCCTGCAGAGGTTCTTCCGTCAGTTCTCCTATCCGGGCGGCATCCCAAGCCACTTCGCGCCGGAGATACCGGGCTCCATCCACGAAGGCGGCGAGCTGGGCTACGTGCTTTCCCATGCCTACGGTGCGGTACTCGATAACCCGAGCCTGCTCGCGGTGGCCGTGGTGGGAGACGGCGAGGCCGAGACCGGGCCCCTTGCCACAAGCTGGCAGACCAACAAGCTCGTGAACCCTGCGACCGACGGCATCGTGCTGCCGATTCTGCACCTGAACGGCTACAAGATCGCCAACCCCGCCATCCTCGCGCGCATCAGCGACGAGGAGCTCACCGGATTCTTCGAGGGCATGGGCTACGAGCCGCACGTCTTCGTCGCTGGGTTCGATGATGAGGGCCATGCGTCCATCCACGCGAGCTTCGCAGCGCTTCTCGAGGAGGTCTTCGCCCGGATCTGCGCGATCAAGGAGCGTGCGACCAGGCAGCTCGCTGCCGGTGAGGAGGTCGCGCGCCCGGTCTATCCCATGATCATTCTCCGTACGCCCAAGGGCTGGACGTGCCCCAAGGCAATCGACGGCAAGAAGACCGAGGGGTCCTGGCGCGCGCATCAGGTTCCGCTCGCCTCGGCGCGCGACACCCCCGAGCACTTCGAGGTGCTGCGCGCATGGCTCGCATCCTACCGCCCCGAGGAGCTCTTCACGTCGACGGGAAAGATCCGTCCCGAGGTCACCGCATTCATGCCCGCAGGCGACCTGCGCTTAGGCGCCAACCCCAATGCCGACGGCGGCCGCATGCGCACCGCGCTCATCCTGCCCGACGTCCATGCGCACGAGGTGGCGGTGGCGGAGCGCGGTCATGGCTGGGGCTCTACCGAGGCCGCGCGCGTCTTCGGTGCCTATACCGCCGACGTTTTGGCCGCAAACCCCGAGAACTTTCGCATCTTCGGCCCCGATGAGACGGCATCGAACCGCCTGCAGGACGCCTACGCGGTCACCAAGAAGCAATGGATGGCGGGCGGCGCCTACGCCGACCCCGCCAACGACGAGCTGCTGGCGCCTCGGGGCAAGGTGATCGAGCAGCTCTCCGAGCACCAGTGCGAGGGCTTGCTCGAGGGCTACGTCCTGACCGGTCGCCACGGCGTGTGGTCGACCTACGAGAGCTTCGTCCATGTGGTCGATTCCATGGTGAACCAGCACTGCAAGTGGCTCGAGTCGTGCCGCCGCGACGGTTCCTGGCGCGCTCCCATCGCCGGTCTCAATATCCTGCTGTCGAGCCATGTCTGGCGCCAGGACCACAACGGCTTCAGCCATCAGGACCCGGGCTTCATCGACCTGCTCCTCAACAAGGCGAACGACGCCCATGTGGTGAACGCCTACTACCCCTGCGACGCCAACATGGCGCTTGCCGTTGCCGAGCGCGCCTACGCCTCGACCGACTGCGTGAACGCCATCTTCTGCGGAAAGCAGCCCGCGCCCGCGTTCATCACGGTCGATGACGCGAGGGCCGAGCTTGCCGAGGGTCTCGCGGTGTGGGAGTGGGCCTCGACGGCGACCTCGCTCGGCGAGGCGGACCTCGTGATCGCCGCCTGCGGCGACGTTCCCACGCACGAGGCGCTCGCCGCGGTCGACCTGTTGCGTGGCGAGGGTGTGCGCGTCTGGTTCGTGAACGTGGTCGACCTCCTCAAGATCCAGAACGCCTGCGAGAACGATGACGCCATCACCGACGGGCGCTTCATCGACTTCTTCGGCGACGGCTCCCGGCCCGTGCTCTTTTGCTTCCACGCCTATGCGGGCACCATCCGCCGCCTGATCTGGGCGCGCCCCGGCCACGACGCGTGGTGCGTGCACGGTTACGAGGAGCGGGGCTCAACCACCACGCCCTTCGGCATGCTGCGCCTGAACAACATGGATCGCTGGGCGCTCGCCGCCGAGGCGCTGCGCCTGGTGGACGGCACGGCCGAGACCGGCGCCGTCGGGGCTCGCATCGCGGCACCGCATGCCGCGGGCCCTCATGCCGCGCAGGCCGAGGCATGGGATGCCTTCCGCGAGGAGGCTTTCCGCTTCGCGGTGGAGGAGGGCTACGATCATCCGGCGTTCACCGACTGGGTATGGCCCGATGCCCGCGCCGCGACCGGGGCGGATGCCGCGCCCGACATCTCTGCGACGCAGATGACCGCGGGCGATAACGAATAGGGTGCCCCGCTTCGCGCATCGCGCATATCGAAACGGGGCGCGGCGCCGGGTGCCGACCCGTCCCGGTGCCGGCTGCGGGTCCCCGTGCATCGGCTCTCCCCGCACCGGGTACATCCTTCATAACGATGGCATGGCGAGACGTCGGGAGGCGCTCATGAGGGAGACGGCGGAGACGACGGGGCGGACGGAAGCGACGACGCGGACGACGAGTGCGGCGGCGGGCGAGCATATCGTGCGGCGCGTCAAGCACCTCATCGACGTTGCGGAGGGGCGCGAGCCGGCGGACCTCCTGTTCAAGAACGCGAAGATCGTGGACGTGTACCGGCAGCGCGTGGCGCCCGGCCGCGTGATCGTGGCGGGCGGTTGCGTCGCGGGTGTGCTCTTCGACGACCGCGATGCGGATGCGCCCGACCCGGCGGCCGCCGAGGTCGTCGACTGTGCGGGCCGCTATCTGGCGCCCGGGCTCATCGACGGGCACCTGCATATCGAGAGCTCCAACGTGCGGCCCTCCGAGTACGCGAAGATGGCTCTCGCACGCGGCACCACCTGTGCGATCGCCGATAGCCCCGAGGTCGCCAACGTCGCGGGGCTCGCCGGGCTGGAGTTCATGATCGAAGATGCCCGCCGCGCCCCGCTCGACGTGAAGTTCATGATGCCGTCGTGCGTGCCGGCCTTGCCCGACGAGCAGGCGGGCGCGAGCATCACCGCCTCCGACATGCGCGCCTTCATGGCCGCGCACCCCGGCGAGATCTTCGGTCTGGGCGAGATGATGAACATGCCCGGTGTCTTCTCCGCCGACGGGGAGACGCTCGCGCGCATCGACGCCGCGCGCCTCACGGCGTCCGGCAGGGTGGACGGCCACGCGCCGCTCGTGGCGGGCGGCGACCTCAACGCCTACGCTGCCGCCGGCATCGTTGCCGACCACGAGTGCACCCGCCCCGAGGAAGCGCTCGACAAGCTCTCGCGCGGCATGTACGCGATGCTGCGCGAGGGGACCTGCAGCCACGATCTGGCGCAGCTCGCGCCCATCATCCGCGAGAACCCCGCCCTCGCGCGGCGGTGCTGCTTCGCCACGGATGACCGGGCGCCCTCCGACGCGCTCACGACCGGTATGATCGACAACGCCTGCCGCATGGCGGTCGAGGCGGGAATCGACCCCGTGGTCGCGCTGTCGATGGCGACGCTCTCGCCGGCGGAGCTCTTCGGGTTCGACCACGGCTTCGCCGACCCGCTCGAGCGCCGCGGGGCCATAGCCCCGGGCAGGCGGGCGGACCTGCTGCTGCTCGATGACCTCTCGTTCACCGCCGCGCCCCGCCGCGTCTACAGCGCCGGCGCGCTCGTGGCAAAGGACGGGCGCTTCGCTGGCATGGTCGCGCCGGCGGATGGGCGCGTGGGCGAGCTCGAGCGGATGCTGCGCGGCTCGGTCAAGCTGCCGCGCCTCTCAAGCGAGGTCTTCCGCTACCCCTTCCGCCCGGGCGAGCTGGCGATCGAGGTCGTGCCCGGCCAGGCGATCACGCGCCGCGTGCGACCCGAGGCGCCGGACGGCCTGCGTCGCATCATGCTCATCGAGCGCCACGGCCGCAGCGTCGCGGCGCAGGATGCCGGCGCCGACGGCGACGGTCCCGCGGGGGAGGGCCTGGCGGGCAGGCACATCGGGCGCGGCTGGGTGCGCGGCTTCCCCATCCGGGGAGCCATCGCCTCCACCGTGGGGCACGATTCGCATAACGTGTGCGTGGTGGGCGACGATCCGGACGACATGCGCACCGCCGTCGAGAACGTGGGCCAGGGCGGCTTCGTGCTGGTGCGGGACGGCCGGGTGGCGGCCAAGCTCGACCTGCCGCTCGCCGGCCTCATGAGCGACCGATCGGCGGAGGAGGTCGCCCGCGAGCACGATGCCTTCGTGCGGGCGGGGCGCGCTGCGGGGATCGAGCCGCCGCTCGACCCCGTCATGGGCATGATCTTCCTGCCGCTGCCGGTGATTCCCGAGGTGCGCATTCGCCCCGAGGGGATGTTCGACACGGTGACGTACACCTACGCGTCGTAGGGGTCGCTATCGCGCGATCGCGCGGATTTACCCTGCGCGCCGTACAGCGTCAGAGCGTACGGAGCACGTCCAGGATGAAGCGCCCCACGCCGTCCTCCTCGTTCGAGGCGCAGACGGCATCGGCCGCCGCGCGCTCCTCCGGCTCGGCGTTCGCCATGGCGACGCCGGTGCCGGCGGCGACCAGCATCGAGAGGTCGTTGCCGCTGTCGCCGAACGCCCACGACCGCGCACGGGGGATGCCCAGGTGCCCGCAGAGCCACGTGAGCGCGGCGCCCTTGGTGGCGCGCGCGTCGGAGACCTCGAAGTTGAAGGGGAGCGAGCTCACCACCGAGAGCGTGGGGTCGGCGGCGAGGTCGGCCTCGAGCGCGTCGCGCGTGCGCGGGTCGCGCCACAGGTAGGTGACGCGCTCGGCGTCGTCGAGGGTATCGATGAACTCGTCCGGATCGCAGTCGTAGGGGGTGCGCAGCGACCGCATGAAACGGGTTTCCGCTTCGTTGCGCGTGAACTCGCCGATGCGGTCGAGCAGGGGACGCCAGCTGCTGATGGCGCCGTTCGCGAAGATGTCAAACGTGACGTCGCGCCCGCGGGCGAGCGCCCAGAGCGCGTGCAGGCGCTCGCGCGAGAGCGGCGTGCGGGTGAGCGCCGTGCCCGCGGCGACGTCGTAGACCGCGGCCCCGTTCGAGCACACCGCGAAGCGCACGGCCGGATGGGCCAAAAGCTCGGCCGGAAGCCCGCTCAGCGCGCGGCCGGTGCAGGGCACGAAGAGCGCGCCCGCCTGCGCTGCCGCATCGAGCGCGCGCCGGTTCACGGGGCCGATCTCCTTGGTCGGGGTCAGGAAGGTCCCGTCCATATCGGAGAAGAATATCGCGGGGACGTCTGCCATCATGCCTCCTGGTCCGTGCGCTCGGCGAGCGGGATATAGGGGTGGTCGACCATCACCGAGTTGTACGCCGGGCGGATGATGCGGTTCGCGCCGTAGAGCTCCTCCATGCGGTGCGCCGCCCAGCCGGCCATGCGCGCCACGGCGAAGAGCGGCGTGATAAGGTCCTCGGGCACGCCGAGCATCTGGTAGATGAACCCGGTGTAGAGGTCGATGTTCGCGCAGATGGGCTTGGCGGTGCCGCGCACGTCGCGCATGACGGCGGGTGCCAGGCGCTCCACGCGCTCGATGAGGTGGAACTCGTCGCCCAGGCCGCTATGCTCCGCCAGGTGCGCGGCGTAGCGGCGGCAGAGCCGGGCGCGCGGGTCGGAGAGCGTGTAGACCGCGTGGCCCATGCCGTAGATGAGGCCGGCGCCGTCGAATGCCTCGCGGTTCAGGATGCGGGTGAGGTAGCCGGCGATCTCGCCGTCATCGTCCCACCGGCGCACATGCGCGCGGATGTCCGCGTGCATGGCGGTGACCTTGGAGTTGGCGCCGCCGTGGCGCGGGCCCTTGAGCGAGCCGATGGCGGCGGCGTAGGCGGAGTAGGCGTCCGTGGCGGAGCTCGACAGCACGCGGCAGGCGAAGGTGGAGTTGTTGCCGCCGCCGTGCTCGGCATGGAGCATGAGCATGACGTCGAGAAGCAGCGCCTCCTCGCGCGTGAAGTCGTCTCCCTCGCGCAGGATGTGCAGGATGGTCTCCGCCATGGAGAAACCCGGGTTGGGGCGGGGGATGTGCGCACGGCGCCCCTCCAGCTCGGCGGCGCGGGTCACGTGCGCGATCGCGGCGATGCGCGGCAGGCGGCCCAGAAGCGACAGTGCCACGTCGATCTCGTGCGCGGGGTCGGTGGCGTCCGGGGTCGCGTCGAAGGCGTACAGCAGCAGCACCGCGCGCTGCAGCACGTTCATGATGTTCTTCGAGGCGGTGGTGATGGGGAACTCCGCGATGTACTCGCTGGGCAGCAGACGCTGGTTGCCGATCAGGTCGCAGAGCGCCTGGAGCTCGTCGGCGCGCGGCAGCTCGCCGGTGAGCAGCAGGTAGACGATTTCCTCGTAGCCGAAGCGCCCCTCCTCCTGCGCGTGCGAGACCAGGTCCTCCAGGTCGTACCCGCAGATGGTGAGCTTGCCCTCATCCGGTACGATCGCGCCGTCCGCGTCCTTGCGGTAGCCGTGCACGTCCGAGATGCGGGTGAGGCCCGCCACCACGCCGGAACCGTCCGCGTTGCGCAGGCCGCGCTTGACGTCGTGCGCGCGGAAGAGCTGCTCGTCGTAGGGCACCATGACGGCGCCGTCGTAGAGCCGCTCGGTCGCGGGCGTGATGTGCCGGGTCGCCGCGAAGTCGATGAGCTCGCGGCTGGCGACGCTCGGGTGGGTGAGGGGGATCTCGATCAGGTCTCGTGCCATGCTCTCCTCCGTTTCCCAAGGTCATGGGGGCGTTTCGGTAAACGTCGGCGGCCGCGCAGGCGCGACCGCCGGGACAATCGGTTCGGGCGCGACGCAGCGCCCCGAGGAGGATGCCGCGCTAGAGGCGGTACATGAAGTTGAAGACCTCCTCGCGCTGGGTGCGCACCTCCACGCCGATCTGGGTTCCTGCCTGGGCGAGCGCCTCCTGCAGCTGGGTGAACTCGAGCGTCGAGGCCTCGGTGTCGGCGATCATGGTCATGGTGAAGATGTCGTCGACGACGCTCTGCGAGATATCGCGGATATCGACCGTGGCGTCGGCGAGGACCGCCGTGATCGCGGCGAGGATGCCCGGGCGGTTCTTGCCCAGCACGGTGATGACGATGCGGTTCGAGCTGGTCTCTGCGTTGGTGTCTGCCATGGGGACCCTTTCAGTCGGCTCTGCTCACGTTTTCACGTCGGATGGCGCTGTCAGATGGCGCTGCGTGTGACTTGCTATTCTACCGCGCGGGGCGGTCGGCTTCGCCCCGGTTTCGCCCAACGGGTGCCGCCGCCGTCTGCCGGAAACCTTCCCGACACATCGCCTCCATGAACAACCACAGCGGCATGTCGTTCACCGATACGGGAGATGTCCATAACTTAATGCCAAATATTATGAGAAGTGAGGCGAACGGATTGCCCCCGCGGGGGTCCATCCTTCTCCCCGGGCATCGCCATGTTGCCGAAAAAAAGGAGGCAGACCATGAACGGCAAGGGCATCATCTCCCTGATCAAGCGCTCGTGGGCAGCGCTTGACGGGGCGTCACGCGCAGCGGCTTGGCGTGCCATCGTGTTCGAGTTGGTGGCAGGTGCGATCGCCTTCGTCATGAACCTGTTTGTCGACTTCAGTGATGCGAAGGCTGTATCGGAGCACTCGGTTGCCGCCTATGTGATGCTGGCGATCCTCGTCGCTCTCCTGGTGGTCGAGGTCATCCTGGTCCTTCGCGCATACCGCCTCATTCGCGACGCATATCTTACCCGTCATCCGGTGGGCGCGGGGGAGTTGCCCCATTGGCGCGGTGCGGATGCCATCATCCTCTTCCTGGGCATCACGGTGGCGGGAAACCTCCCCTGGGCAATCGTCGATGTTGTGCAGGGTCTCGCTGATTCTCCGGACGTGTTCGATGTCGTCGCGTCCGTCATGTCGCTGGCGATCCGCATCGCGCTGATCGTCGTGTCCTGCCGTCGGTACGTGCTCGACGAGGGCAGGCAGCCGTAGCGGGCAAGATGAGCGTCCCGTGCGATGCGCCCCGCGCCGCGGTGATGCTTTTGTGGTGCGGGAAGGATGCGACGCCCGCCTTCTGCCCTGTGGTATCCTTGTCAAGTTGTTCTGCCATGGTCGGAAACCATGGCGCCTTACCGTCCTGGTCGGAAACCAGGGCACGGAGATAAGGAGTCCCTGCTATGAAGTCTGGTATCCATCCTGAGTACATGGAGTGCACGGTGCGCTGCTCCTGCGGCAACACCTTCGTGACCCGCTCCACGGTGCCCGAGATCCGCGTCGAGCTCTGCAACGAGTGCCACCCGTTCTATACCGGCCAGCAGAAGTTCGTCGACACCGGCGGACGCGTCCAGCGCTTCGCCGACAAGTTCGGCGGTGCCGCCCAGGCCGCCCTCGAGCGCGAGGCCGCCAAGAAGGCCGCCAAGGCCGCCGCTGCCGAGGAGGCCGCTGCCAAGAAGGCCGCCGAGCGCGAGGCCAAGGCCGCCGAGAAGGCCAAGCGTGCCGCTAAGTTCGAGGCCGAGGCCGCCAAGAAGGCCGCCGAGGCTCCCGCTGAGCCCGCTGAGGCCCCTGCCGAGGAGGCCGCTCCCGCCGAGGAGACCACCGAGGCCGCCGAGTAGCGTCCGGCACGCCGCATAGGCGAGACGATAAGGACCGCATCATCGCAGAAGATGGTGCGGTCCTTATTTCTTTATGCATGCTCCGGGCACGACCCGATGGCTACGCGGAGACCTTGGGCGCGCGGCGCTTGGCGGTGAGCTCGGTTACCTCGACGCGCCAGACGTCCGTGCGCTCGATTGCCTCCGGTGAGAACACCGCCGGCTCGCCCGGTGCCAGGTGCGCCATGATCCGCCCGAGGCCGTGGCGCTTGAGCTCGGGACCCTGGACCGACCGCGCCACGCCCCATCCCATGATGGAACGGTAGGCGAACGAGTAGGCGCAGCTGAACGCACCGCGGATGACGCCGTCCTCGATATCCATCTCGAGCGCGACGGGCGCCCCGGCGTCCTCCGCCGCGGCGAGGGCGCGCGCCTTGCGGCCGTCGCGCGCGGAATGGAGCCACAGCACGAGGCGGCTTCCCGGATCTGCCCAGTCATATCCGAAGCTCATGGGCACGATGAACATGCCCTCCTCATCGGCAAGCCCCAGGCGCACCGTGCGGCACTCCTTCACGATGGTGCGGATCTCACCGGTATCGGTCACCTGGCGTTTAGCGAGTCGCATCTGCATATGAGTCCCTTCACCTGCGGTTTTCCGGACGTGTGCATTCCGGATGCGTGTCCATGATAGCCGACGCCCCCGGGGGCTTCCCGGGAGACGTCCCCCTAACGCTCGCGTTGATGGGCCTGATGGGTTTCGGTGCGCGCCGCCACATGGTTTATCCGTGGGTGCGGCGCGCGCGGGTTTGAGCGGGGCGGCAAAGGGATAGAGTGGTAACGATTGGCTGCATCGCGGGGGAGGGGACCCATCCCCATATCCCGCGCTCGGGCGACGCCCGGCCGGCAGGTCCGGCCCCGCGCGCCCGCTGGTAGAAAAGGATGCCCATGGGTTTCGTTTCCAAGCTGCTCTCGCTCGGCTCCGACAAGGAGCTCAAGCGCTACCGTAAGATCGTCGACCAGATCAACGGTCTGGAGGACCGCTACGCCGCGATGGACGACGCGGAGCTCGCGCACCAGACCGAGCTCTTTCGCGAGCGCTACGCCGCCGGCGAATCGCTCGACAAGATGCTCCCCGAGGCCTTCGCCGTGGTGCGCGAGGCGTCGCGGCGCACCACGGGGCTGCGCCACTTCGACGTCCAGCTCATCGGCGGCATGACCCTGCACGAGGGGCAGATCGCCGAGATGAAGACCGGCGAGGGCAAGACGCTCGTCTCCACGCTCGCCGGCTACCTGAACGCGATCCCGGGCAACGGCGTGCACGTGGTCACCGTGAACGACTACCTGGCCAAGCGCGACTCCGAGTGGATGGGTCGCATCTACCGGTTCCTCGGCATGAAGGTGGGCCTGCTGCAAAACGGTATGCCGCTCGATCAGAAGCGCGTCGCCTACCAGGCGGATGTCACCTACGGCACCAACTCGGAGTTCGGCTTCGACTACCTGCGCGACAACATGGTCATGCGCGCCGCCCGCCGCGTGCAGCGCGGGCACGCCTACGCCATCGTGGACGAGGTCGACTCGATCCTGATCGACGAGGCCCGCACCCCGCTCATCATCTCCGGCGCCGGCACCAAGAGCGCCAGCACCTACAAGGACTTCGCCCGGGCCGTGCGCGGCCTCAAGCGCGCGCCCGAGGTGGTGCGCGACCCGCTCAGCCCCGACCCCGCGCCCGAGCCCGACGGCGACTTCGTGATGGACGAGGCCAAGCACACCATCGCCGCCACCGAGCAGGGTCTGAAGAAGATCGAGCAGCGCCTGGGCATCGACGACATCTACGCCGACCTTTCCGGCCAGCTGGTGAACCACCTGCAGCAGGCGCTTAAGGCGCAGTACATGTTCCACCGCGACCAGCAGTACGTGGTCACCAACGGCGAGGTCAAGATCGTGGACGAGTTCACCGGCCGCATCATGGAGGGCCGGCGCTACTCCGAGGGTCTGCACCAGGCGATCGAGGCCAAAGAGGGCGTGCTGGTGCGCGAGGAGAACCAGACGCTCGCCACCATCACCCTGCAGAACTACTTCCGCCTCTACGACAAGCTCTCCGGCATGACCGGTACCGCCATCACCGAGGACGCCGAGTTCCGCGAGATCTACAACCTGCCCGTGCAGGTGATCCCGCCCAACAAGCCCGTGATCCGCGTCGACCACGATGACCTGGTCTACCGCACGGTGGACGCCAAGTACCGCGCCGTGGCGGCCGATGTCGAGGAGCGCCACGCGAAGGGCCAGCCGGTGCTGGTGGGCACCGTCACGGTGGAGAACTCCGAGCGCCTCTCGCGCATGCTCTCCAAGCGCGGCATCGCGCACGAGGTCCTGAACGCGAAGTACCACGAGCGCGAGGCGCACATCGTGGCGCAGGCGGGTCGCTTGGGCGCCGTGACCATCGCCACCAACATGGCCGGCCGCGGTACGGACATCCTGCTGGGCGGCAACGCCGAGGAGCTCGCCGAGGAGATGGTCGCCGCGAAGGGTTTGGACCCGGAGGCCGAGGGGTACGAGGAGGCCCGCGCCCGCGCGTTCGACGAGGCGCTCGCCGAGGCGAAGGCGACCTGCGAGCGCGAGCGCGAGCAGGTGATCGCCGCCGGCGGCCTGTGCGTGATCGGCACGGAGCGCCACGAGTCCCGCCGTATCGACAACCAGCTGCGCGGCCGCTCCGGCAGTCAGGGCGACACCGGCGAGACCCAGTTCTACCTTTCGCTCGAGGACTACCTCATGCGGCTGTTCGGCGGCGAGCGCATGGACCGCATCTCGTCCATGATGCAGAAGGCCGAGATGGACGACATGCCCATCCAGGCGAAGATGATCTCCAAGGCGGTCGAGGGCGCGCAGCGCAAAGTCGAGAACATCAACTTCTCCATGCGCAAGAACGTGCTGGAGTACGACGACGTCATGAACAAGCAGCGCCAGGTGATCTACGCCGAGCGCAACAAGATCCTGGACGGCAAGGACCTCTCCGAGCACATCGCCGACGTCATGGCCGACACGGTCGCGCGCTGCGTGGCCGAGTACGCCCCCGAGGACTCCCGCTCCGGCGAGCGCGACCTGGAGGGGCTGGAGAAGTGGGTGCAGGGCCTCACCGGCAAGCAGGACGTGCCCCGTCTTGAGGACGAGGACTACGCCGCCCTGCGCGACGAGGTGCTCGCCTTCGTGGAGGGCTGCTACGACGCCAAGCGCAAGCGCGTGGGCGACGAGGTGATGAGCGAGCTCAACTGCCAGGTCATGCTGCGCGTGATCGACACGCGCTGGATGAACTACCTGCAGGAGATGGACTACCTGAAGCAGGGCATCGGCCTGCGCGGCTTCGGGCAGCGCGATCCCCTGGTGGAGTACAAGACCGAGGCCTTCGGTGCGTTCAAGACGCTTGTCGACACCATGTACGAGGACTACCTGCGCACGGTGTTGCGCATCGAGGTGAAGCTTGCGCCGGGCGCGGCGGCCCGCCAGGAGCCCCCGCAGGAGGACCCGGCGCTCGCAGGCGCCACGTACTCCG
>CASFIQ010000127.1 GCA_949294785.1 uncultured Collinsella sp. | reverse complement strand
GCCCAGACCTCCATCTCGCCGAAGCGCTGGCCGCCGAACTGCGCCTTGCCGCCCAGCGGCTGCTGGGTCACGAGGCTGTAGGGGCCCGTCGAGCGCGCGTGGATCTTGTCGTCGACCATGTGGCCGAGCTTCAGGATGTAGGAGGTGCCCACGGTGATCGGCTCGCGGAACTCCTCGCCGGAGCGGCCGTCGTAGAGGGTGGTCTTGCCGGCGCCGTCGAGCTGGGTCACGAACTCGGGGCGCATGTGCTCGCCGTAGCGCTCGCGGGCCAGGTTGATCATGTTCTTGTTGGCGCGCTCGATGACCTCGGCGATCTCGTCCTCCTTCGCGCCGTCGAAGACGGGGGTGGAGACGAAGAACGGACCGGGCACGTACGTGTCGGAGTCGGCGTTCTCGGTGTCCCAACCGCAGGCGGCGGCCCAGCCCAGGTGGCACTCGAGCAGCTGGCCCACGTTCATACGCGAGGGCACGCCCAGCGGGTTCAGGATGACGTCGACCGGGGTGCCGTCGGCCATGTAGGGCATGTCCTCGACGGGCAGGATCTCGGAGATGACGCCCTTGTTGCCGTGACGGCCGGCGATCTTGTCGCCCTGCTGGATCTTGCGGCGCTGCGCCACGTAGACGCGCACCTGCTCGTTCACGCCGGGGGCGAGGTCGTCGCCGTTATCGCGGCTGAAGCGCACCACGTCGATCACGCGGCCGTAGGCGCCATGCGGCATCTTGAGGGAAGTGTCGCGGACGTCGTGGGCCTTGGCACCGAAGATGGCCTTGAGCAGGCGCTCCTCGGCGGTCTGGGTGCTCTCGCCCTTGGGCGTGACCTTGCCGACCAGGATGTCGCCGGGGCCGACCTCGGCGCCGATGCGGATGATGCCGTCCTCGTCGAGGTTGGCGAGCATCGCCTCGGAGAGGTTCGGGACCTCGCGGGTGATCTCCTCGGGCCCGAGCTTGGTGTCGCGCGCGTCGATCTCGTGGCGCGAGATGTTGATGGTGGTGAGCAGGTCCTCGGCCACCACGCGCTCGGACACCACGATGGCGTCCTCGTAGTTGTAGCCCTCCCAGCTCATGTAGGCCACGGTGAGGTTCTGGCCGAGCGCCAGCTCGCCGTGATCGGTCGAGGGGCCGTCGGCGATGGGCTGACCCTCGGCGACCTCGTCGCCCACCTTCACGAGCGGGCGGTGGTTGATGCAGGTGGACTGGTTCGAGCGCTGGTACTTGGGCAGCTTGTACTCGTCCAGGCCCGCATCGCTCTTGATGGTGATCTTCGACGCGTCGGCGAAGATGACCTCGCCCGCGCGGCGCGCGAGCGTGACCTCACCGGAGTCGAGGGCGGCGCGGCGCTCCATACCGGTGCCCACGTAGGGCGCGGCGGGATGCACCAGCGGCACCGCCTGGCGCTGCATGTTCGCACCCATGAGGGTACGCTTGGCGTCGTCGTGCTCGAGGAACGGGATGAGCGTCGCCGCGACCGAGATCATCTGACGGGGCGAGACGTCCATGTAGTCCACGTCGTCCACCGGCACGTCGGCGGGGACACCGAAGGTGCCGTCGAAGTCGCGGGTGCGGGCGACGATGGTGTGCGGGCGCACGAGGTTGCCCTCGGCGTCGACGGTCACGAACTCCTGCGTCTCGGGATCGATCGGCGTCGAGGCCGGCGCGATGATGTGGTCCTCTTCCTCGTCGGCGGTCATCCAGTCGATCTGATCGGTGACCTTGCCGTTCTCAACGCGGCGGTACGGAGCCTCGATGAAGCCGTACTCGTTCACGCGTGCATAGAGCGCGAGACGGCCGATAAGACCGATGTTGGGGCCTTCGGGGGTCTCGATC
>CASFIQ010000126.1 GCA_949294785.1 uncultured Collinsella sp. | reverse complement strand
CTCGCCTCCGCCGGGCACGCGACGGTGAAGGTCCACCGCGCGCCGCGGGTCGGCATCATCTCGCTGGGGTCCGAGCTCGTGGGGCCCGACGAGGCGCCCGCCTTCGGGCCGATCCGCGACGCCAACGCCTCGGCGCTCATGGCCCAGGCGGCGGACGCCGGCGCCGATCCACGCTTCTTCGGCATCGCGTCCGATGACGAGGGTGCGATTCGCGGCCTCGTCCTCCGCGCCGCCTCCGCGTGCGATCTCGTGGTGACGAGCGGCGGCGCCTCCTCGGGCGATTACGATTACGTGACCGCGCTCATCGAGCGGGAGGGGGAGGTCGTGTTCGACCTCATCTCCATGAAGCCGGGCAAGGCGATCACGTTCGGCATCCTGGCGGGGACGCCCTTCCTGGGGCTTTCGGGAAATCCCGCGGCGGCCTACGTGGGGTTCGAGATGCTTGCGCGTCCGGCGATCCGCAAGATGCTCGGCTTCTCCCCGTCGCTCAGGCCGCGCCAGGTCGCGCGCGTGACGCACGATGTTCGCAAGAAGCAGGCGCGTCGCTTCTACGACCGCGCGCAGGTCGCGCGCGATCCCGCGACCGGCGAGCTCACCGTCACCGCGGCGCGCTCGCAGAACTCGGCGCTTCTGGGAACGCTCCATCATGCCAACTGCCTGCTGACCGTTCCCGACGGCACGGAGGGTTTCGTCGCCGGTGATACGGCCGAGGTCGTGCGCATCGACCTGCCCGAAGGTGCCGTGCTTTAGGTGCGGGCGACATCTGGGAGGTAACGCTATGGATATTCGTTTCGCGATCATCACCTGCTCGGACACACGCGGCATCGCGCAGGACGAGGCGGGCGCCGCGTTGGCGGGGCTCATCGGTGAAGCGGGTTGGGAACTGCTGGACCACGTGGTGGTGACCGATGATGCGCCCGCGATCTCGGCGGCGATCGTGCGCGCCGTCGACGAGCTCGGGGCCGATGTGGTACTCACCTGCGGCGGCACGGGGCTCTCGCCGCGCGACGTGACGCCGGAGGCGACCGCGGCCGTGTGCCCGCGCGACGTGCCCGGAATCGCCGAGGCGATGCGCGCCTATTCCATGACGAAGACCCGCCGGGCGATGCTCTCCCGTGCGCGCGTCATGCAGCGCGGCCGCGCGCTCGTCATCAACCTGCCGGGTTCCACCAAGGCGGCGCGCGAGAACTGGGATGCCGTCGCCGACCAGCTGGAGCATGCCGTCAAGATGGCTCAGGGCGGCGGGCACTGACGCAAGAGGCGAAATCCCGATGCACTATTATTCTTGAACGAGTATAATCTCGCTTAAGAATAATGATGCTCGCGTGCGGACGCGTGATCGATGGCATGCGGGCGGAGAAAGGGGAGGAGACCTCATCATGAACACCGTCAGCTCGCGCCGTGCCTTCGTCGCCGGCGCATCCGCGCTCGCCGTCGCCGCGCTCGCCGGCTGCTCGAACGGGGGGGCCGGGTCCGGTTCCGCCGCACCCGCGGGCTCGGAGGGTTCCGCCGCGGTGGCTGATGATTCCATCCAGCTGCAGGTCTTCGCCGCCAACTCGCTGGAGAAGGCCATGCCCGAGGTCGAGGCGCTCTATACCGCCCAGACCGGCGTCACCTTCGCCGACACCCAGTACAAGGGGTCGGGCGACCTGGTCGAGCAGATGCGCGGCGGCGCCCCCGTCGACGTGCTCATCACCGCATCGGCGGGAACCATGGATGACGCCGAGGAGGCCGATCTCGTCGATACCGCGACACGACAGGACATGTTCGTGAACGACCTGGTCATCGTGCGCGCGGTTGGCTCCGATGTCGCCATCGACGCGATCGAGGACGTCGCCTCGGTCGATGGCAACATCGCCATCGGCGAGCCCGGCGCGGTCCCGGCGGGCAAGTACGCCAACCAGGCGCTCGCGAGCGTGGGCCTCTATTCGTCCGACGAGGGCGAGGGCGGCGAGTACGACGCCTCGATCGCGGACAAGGTGGTCCAGGCGGACAAGGTGGGCACGGCGGCCCAGTACGTCTCGACGGGTGATTGCGCCGTGGGGTTCGTCTACACCTCGGACGTGTACCGCTACGATGGCATCGAAGTCGCCTACACCTGCCCCGCCGAGAGCCACAAGCCCATCGTCTACCCGGGTGCCGTCGCCACCGCGTCCGAGAACGCCGATGCCGCCGCGGACTTCCTCGCCTTCTGCATGGAGAACGAGGACGCGCTCGCCATCTGGGCCGAGTACGGCTTCGAGCTCGCCTGATCAGACGCCACCCCGAGCCCGCAGCGCGCCGGTGCGGCGATAGGCTTCCCGCGCGACGGTCGCGGCCTCGGGTATACTCGACCCATGTTGATCGCTTCACGACATAGCGTCGCCCCTTCCCGCCCCGCGCTCGGCGCGCGGGGCGCACAGCGCGTACGCCGCGCATCCAGGGTGCGCGATCATGGCGGGCGCCATTCCGTCGCCCGCCGGCTGCACGCTCTGTCCGCCATCCTGCTCGCCGTCGTGTTCATGGCGACCGGTGCCCCGGGCGCCGCCTGGGCGGAGTCCAAGGCGGACCTCGCCTCCGAGAACGCGCTCGCCGACGATGATGCCGGTTTCGGCCTCGTGGACTTCACGCGCTATCAGACGGGCAACAGCCGTCTCGTGGAGGGGGAGGATCTGGGTTATCGCTATCCCATGCCCGATAACGCCGATGCGGTGATCGCGGTGACGGCGGGGGGCGAAGCGATCGCCTTCGTGGATGAGGGGGCTTGCGCCGCGGCGAGCTTCGATGCCGCCGATGCGGTCGACGTCGATGCCTTCCGCGCTCTTGCCGAGGAACTCGACGGCCGCGTCGCCAAGGGTGGGGAGACCCTTGCCGATAACCCGGGGCGCGGCTGGACCGTCTCCACTTCATCCGAGGCCGTCTTCGGCCCCTATCGCGTGCGCGTGGGGGTCGAGGCGGATGGGCGCCGCTACATCTCGGTTGTGCCGGCCGAACTCTATACCGATGAGAGCCCGTCCTCGGTCGCCGCGGTTCAGGGACTCGACCTCTCGGACGCCCTGCTCTGGGTCGACGTGGCACGGCTCGTGCCCGCCGGCGAGGTGGTCGCTGCCGAGCAGCCCGCCCCGCTCGACGCCGCGTCGGGCTTTTTCCAGTCGCTCGATCTGCGACCGTTCTGGGTCTCGCTCAAGACAAGCGCCGTGGCGCTCATCATCACCTTCGTGCTGGGGCTTCTTGCCGCATGGCGCACCATGGGCACCTCGAGCCGCCTGAAGGGCCTGCTCGACTCCGTGTTCACCATCCCTATGGTCCTGCCTCCCACGGTCTGCGGCTTTCTGCTGCTGCTCGTCTTCGGCAACGCCACGTCCGTGGGGCGCTGGCTCATCGATCACGGCGTGTCGCTCGTCTTCACCTGGGAGGCCGCGGTGATCGCCGCAGTGGTGGTGAGCTTCCCGCTCATGTACCGCACCGCGCTCGGAGCCTTCGAGTCGCTCGATGCCGCGATGCTCGACGCGGCACGCACGCTGGGATGGGGCGAGGGGCGCATCTTCGTCAGGCTCATGATGCCGCTCGCCTGGCCCTCGATCGCCGCGGGCACCGTGCTCGCCTTCGCGCGCGCGATGGGGGAGTTCGGCTGCACGCTCTTCTTCGCGGGCAACTATGCGGGCGTCACGCAGACCATCCCCATCGCGATCTACTTCGAATGGATGAGCGGCAACACCGATGTGGCGCTCTTCTGGGTGGTCGTGGTGATCGCGTTCAGCTTCCTGGTGGTGCTCTTCATCAACCTCTACACCGCGCGGAGTCTCCGGTACCGCGAGCGGGGCGGTTCGGTCCGTGCCGCCCGACGCGGCCGCGCCGCGGGCGATGGCGCGCGTGCCGTCAGTGCGGCTGACATCGATGCCGAGGCGGGCGGCGACGCGCTGCGCATCGACACCGAGGCGCTCCGGGCGCTTGTGAGCGAGACCTCCGCCATGGCGCGCGTCTCGAGTGCGCGTGCGGGCGCCCCCTCGAATGGCGGCGTCGACGATGCCCGCCCCTCTGACTGGGGCTCGCATGACGCGGGGAGGGATGCCTAGATGTCGCTCTCGCTCGATATCCGAAAAACCTATCCGGGCTTCGACCTCGACATCCGACTGGAGGCGGGTAACGAACGGGTCGCACTGCTCGGTGCATCGGGCTGTGGCAAGAGCTGCACCCTGCGCTGCATCGCGGGCATCGAGACGCCGGACGAGGGGCGCATCGTGGTGGACGGCGTCACGTTCTTCGATTCCAAGACGGGCATCGACCTCACGCCGCAGCAGCGCAAATGCGCCTTGCTGTTCCAGAACTACCAGCTCTTTCCCAACCTTACGGTGGGGGAGAACGTGCGCGCCGGCATGGACCGCGCGATCCCGCAGGACCGCCAGGAGGATCTTGCCCGGCGCTACCTTTCGGTGTTCGGCCTGTCGGGGTTTGCCGAGCGCTACCCGGCACGCCTTTCCGGCGGTCAGCAGCAGCGCGTGGCCATCGCCCGCATGATGGCCGCGACCCCCGCGATCTACCTGCTTGACGAGCCCATGAGCGCACTCGACGCCTATCTGAAGAGCGCTCTCGAGCAGACGCTGCTCGACCTGTTCGACGTGCTGGATGCAACGGTTCTGTACGTGAGCCATGATATCGACGAGGCCTGTCGGCTCTGCGACCGCATCGCCGTCATGCACGAGGGCCGCGTGGTAGAGGTCGGCTCGCCGCGCGAGCTTCTGCGCGCGCCGAGGACGCTCGCGGCGCTGCGCCTCACCGGATGCAAGAACACCAGCCCCGCGCGCAAGGTATCGGACACCGTGGTGGAGGCGCTCGATTGGGGCATGACCTTCGATGTGGGGGCGGCAGTCCCGGACGATATCGCCTACCTGGGTGTGCGCGCCTCGTATTTCCACGAGGACAACCGTGCCGAACCCGGGCGCAACACCTACGACCTGAAGGTGGCCCGCGTGAGCGATTCGCGGTTCGAGCGACTTGTGCTTCTGGATCCGCCGCGCGCAGATTCGCCCAGTCGCCTGCAGTGGAAGATCGATTTGCGGAGCGCGGGCGACCGGGGGCTGCCCGAGGCGGGCGACGTGCTGCGCATGCATTTCGACGCGCGGCGCATCCATCTGGTCTGCAGGTAGGCGCGTCCCTAGAGCGACCAGATCGCCGCGGCGATCAACACAGCAACCAGCGGCCCAGCCGCTCGAACCATCCCTCGATATCGAGGAGCTCGCCCAGAAGCGCACCTCCGGCGAGTGCGACGACCATGGGTACGGTGCTCCCGGTGGAAAGTGCGCCGTCCCGGATCGAGAGCATGCCCTCAAGCGCTCCGGTGAGCCCGATGAAGATGACGGCGAGGCCGGTCGCCTTCATAAGACCTTCTTGGACACGGGGCTTGATGAGCCGCCCGAAGGCAAGGCCGGCGAGACTGCCGGCCGCGATGAGCGCGACGTTGACGATGGTGCCGGTTCCGATCATGGGGCGGTCCTTTCGCGACTGGTGCTGTAGCGATTCTAACCGCAAAGCTCCGTGTGCGGGCGCATCCCCGATGATACGGCGCATCCCGCTTGGCTGCCGTATCGAGGGGGTGACGGGCGATGGCGTGATGCAGGCCGCGCTGAGGTATCAGGATGTGCCAGTCTTCGGCGGATAACGGCGAAAAGGGGGAGACCTTCGTCTCGAATCGCGCGCCGTGCCTTGTAATGGGGCGGTGCGTGACGTAGCTTTGAACGGGCCCGTGCGCCATGCGCACGCGCATCATCCGACCCCGGCCAAGGAGCGCGCCATGCCCGCAGGTCTTCTACCCATCATCTACCTCGCCTTCGTGAGCCTCGGTTTACCGGATTCGGCGATCGGCTCGGCGTGGCCGACCATGGCGCCCGAGCTGGGTGCGGGCGTATCGTGGGTTGGCGCGCTCACCATGATCATCTCGGCGGGGACCATCGCCTCGAGCCTCATGTCGGTTCGCGTGGTGGACCGTTTCGGCACCGGACGGGTCACCGTCGCAAGCGTCGCGCTCACCGCGGCCGCTCTCGTAGGGTTCTCGCTTGCGGACGCGTTTTGGCAGCTCTGCCTCATCGCGATTCCGTATGGGCTCGGCGCGGGCGCCGTCGATGCAGCGCTCAACGCCTACGTCGCCATCCACTACGAGAGCCAGCATATGAGCTGGCTGCATTGTATGTGGGGCGTCGGGGCGAGCGGCGGCCCCATGATCATGGCCGCATGCATCCAGGGCGGGTCGTGGTCGATAGGGTTTCTCGCCCTCGGTGCGGTGCAGGTGCTGATCTGCGTCGTGCTTACGCTGTCGCTGCCGCTCTGGCGCGAACGCAAGCTGCCGGCGGCGGGATCGGACGGTGGTCGCGGGTCGGGTGCGGTCGATGGCGGTGCGCATACGGGCTGCGCTTCCCCTTCCGGTCGTCCCTCCGACGAGGTCTCACGCCCGTCGCGCCGCGAGCTGCTGCGCATCGACGGTGTGGTTGCGGTCCTCGTGTGCTTCTTCTGCTATTGCGCGCTGGAGAGCACCTGCGGTAACTGGGCGGCCACGTATTGCAACCTGGCACGCGGGATCGACGCGGCGACTGCCGCCAGCTGGGGCTCGCTGTTCTATATCGGCATCACGGTGGGCCGGGCGCTGAGCGGCTTTCTGTCCATCAAGGTCTCCGACCATAACATGATCCGCTTGGGTCAGGTGCTTATCGCGGTCGGAGTCGCCTGCGTCCTGCTCCCGGCTGCGCCGACGCTGCTGCTTGCGGGACTGGTGCTCCTGGGACTCGGCTGCGCGCCGATCTACCCTTCGATCATTCACGCCACGCCGGCTCGTTTCGGTGACGAGGTGGCGCTCGAGCTCACCGGCATGCAGATGGCCGTCGCCTATGTGGGCTCCCTTGCCATGTCGCCGCTGTTCGGTGTGCTCGCCCAGTACATCGGCGTTGCGCTCTACCCGGTCTATCTTGCGGCGATCCTGCTCGTGATGGTGGCCGCCGCCGAGAAGCTGAACGCCGTCATGCGCCGCCGCGCCAACGGGTGATGGTTGGGCAGCGCACCGGTCAGCGCCTTGTGCTGCAGGTGAGGTGACCGGAAACCGCACGTGAGGTTTCGTGCGTTGCACGTAAATGGGAATAAT
>CASFIQ010000125.1 GCA_949294785.1 uncultured Collinsella sp. | reverse complement strand
CGCGGTCGCCTTCGGCACGCAGGCGCTGCTCTCGGACGACATCGCGTTCAAGCGCCTCACCTGCGTCGTCATCGACGAGCAGCATCGCTTTGGCGTGGGTCAGCGAAACGCCCTGCGCGCCAAGGGGCCCGGGGCGGACCTTCTGGTCATGACGGCGACGCCCATCCCGCGCACGCTCGCGCTCTCCGTCTACGGCGATCTGGACGTGAGCGTCATCCGCCACCGGCCGGTACCCGGCGCGGGCGTATCCACCAAGGTCCTCACCGAGGCGAACCGCGATATCGCCTACACGGCGGTACGCGAGGCGCTCGCGCGCGGGGAGCGAGCCTACGTGGTGTGCCCGCTCGTGGACCGCGCGGACTCGGGCGAGGAGCTGGACGACCCCTTTGCGGACGATGCAACGGGGGATGGATCTCCTGGTGCCGCAGGCAGGGGAGGGCGCGCCGCACAGCGCGGTGCGGCCCCCGCCGCGAAGACGGGTGCCGTCCGGAAGGCCCCGGCGCCCCCGCTCCACGATGTTGCGAGCGAGGTGGAGGAGCTGCGCCGCGTCTTTCCCGACGCCACCATCGCGCCGCTCACGGGGCGCATGGCCCCGGACGAGAAGGACGCCGCGATCGGCGCCTTCCGCTCCGGCGAGGTGCAGGTCCTCGTGGCGACGACCGTGGTGGAGGTGGGCGTGGACGTGCCCCAGGCGACCGTCATGATCATCGAGGACGGCGACCGTTTCGGCCTTGCGACCCTGCACCAGCTGCGCGGCCGCGTGGGCCGCGGAAGCATTCCGGGCCGCTGCTTCGTGATCACCCGGGACAAGCTGCGCGCCGGCTCCACGGCCCGCGAGCGCCTGGACGCCCTGGCGCGCACGGACGACGGGTTCGAGCTCGCCGAGCTCGACTTGCGCCTGCGCCACGAGGGCGAGATCCTAGGCTTCAGGCAAAGCGGCGGGGTGACGCTGCGCTTCGTGGACATGGGGGCGGACGTGGACATCATCGAGGCGGCGCGCGACGACGCGACGGCGCTTCTCGCGCAGTCCCG
The DNA here is from genome assembly GCA_949294785.1 of uncultured Collinsella sp. GTDB lineage: Bacteria > Actinomycetota > Coriobacteriia > Coriobacteriales > Coriobacteriaceae > Coprousia. The sequence goes on along the minus strand of CASFIQ010000125.1, from coordinate 1,171 downwards.
AGACCTCCTGTCGGCGGAGGGGCTGCCCCTGCGCCACGAGGTGATCGATCGGTATGGAGACGTGTTCAAAGAGGTGAGCGGCGGATGAGGGTCATCAGCGGCGAGTGGCGCGGCAGGCGCCTGATCGAGCCGGAGGGGCGCGGCACCACGCGCCCCACCACGGACCGGGTGCGCGAGGCGATGGTCTCCATGCTCGCCTCGGCGGTCGACTTCGAGTTCGAGGGGCTGCGGGTGCTCGACGCCTTCGGCGGCACGGGGGCGCTCGGTATCGAGCTTCTGTCCCGCGGGGCGGCGCATGCCACCTTCTACGACCAGGACCGGCGCGCCGCGGCGCTCATCTCCAAGAACCTCGCCGCCTTGAAGGCGGCTCCAACTCGTTGGCAGGTGCTCTGCCGTGACGTCATGGCGGAGGCGTCGCGCGGGCGCGTCTCCGGGGGACCCTTCGACATCGTGCTGCTGGACCCGCCCTATGCGTACGGTGCGGAGCCGGTGAAGCGGCTGCTCCAAGACCTTGCCGGCCGTGGTATGCTTTCGCCCGGCGCGCTCGCCCTGTGCGAGCACGCGGCGGCCGATGCCGGGCCGCGCCCGGAGGGCTTCCGGGTGCTGCGCGAGAAGCGCTACGGCATCACCGCCTGCGATCTTCTCGAGCTTGGAAGCGAGGACGCCCATGACCTCTGATCCCATCACGCACGTTCTGGTGCCCGGCACCTTCGACCCCATCACCTTCGGGCACATGGACGTGGTGGCGCGCGCCCGGCGCATCTGCCCGCGCGTGACTGTGGCGGTGGCGGAGTCGCTGGGTAAGAACGGCGTGGGCACCACCTTCTCGCTCGATGAGCGCGTGGCCCTTGCCAAGCAGGCGCTTGGGCACCTGGACGGCGTGGACGTGCAGCCCTTCTGCGGCCTTCTGGTCGACTTCGCGCGCCAGATCGGCGCGGGCGCGGTGGTGAAGGGCCTGCGCGCTATGACGGATTTCGAGTACGAGCTGCAGCAGGCCGGCCTCAACAACCGCCTGGATCCCGACCTGGAATCGATCTTTGTCATGTCGAACCCCAGCTACGGGTACCTCTCGTCCTCGGTGGTGCGCCAGATCGCATCGTTCGGGGGAGATGTCTCGGAGTTCGTGCCGCCCTGCGTGGCGGCGGCTCTGAAGGAGCGCTTCGCGCAGTAG
>CASFIQ010000124.1 GCA_949294785.1 uncultured Collinsella sp. | reverse complement strand
GTCATGCTAGGATAGCTTACGCCGAAGAGGCAGATGGGCGTTTGGCTCAGGGGTAGAGCACTTCCTTCACACGGAAGGGGTCACAAGTTCAAATCTTGTAACGCCCACCATCGAATCTGACGGGGCCGGGGAGAGATCCTCGGCCCTTTTGCTAGCAGTTGATGCGGGAATGTTGAACGGGCGGGTAGACGATCATGATCCTTTCCGTTGAGAAGGTCGAGAAGAGCTTCGGCGCGAGGACGCTGTTCTCAGGCGCCTCGTTCCAGGTGAACCCGGGGGACCGGTTCGCACTCGTGGGTCCCAACGGCGCCGGCAAGACGACCCTTTTGAAGATCATCATGGGAATCGATTCGCCGGACGCCGGCACCATCACCTTCGCCAAGGACGTGAACGTGGGCTACCTGGAGCAGGAGACCACGCTCGCCTCCGACGTCGCCGTGATCGACGAGGTCATGGCCTCCGCACACGAGATCCGCTCTCTCGGCGAGCGGGCCAAGGAGCTGCAGTTGAAGATCGCCGAGGCGGGCGAGTCCGGCGAGGTGCCTCAGGCGCTTCTGAACGAATACGGCCAGGTGCAGGACCGCTTCGAGCGCCTGGGCGGTTACGAGCTCGAGAGCAACGCCCGCCAGATCCTGGCGGGCCTAGGCTTTCCCGTGGAGGATTTCGGTAAGCACTGCGCCGAGTTCTCCGGCGGCTGGCAGATGCGCATCGCGCTCGCGAAGCTCTTCCTGCGTCATCCGGACCTGCTGCTCCTGGACGAGCCTACGAACCACTTGGACCTGGAGAGCGTGCAGTGGCTGCGCGGATTCATATCGTCGTATGAGGGCGCCGTGCTGATCGTCTCCCACGACCGCGCGTTCATGGACGCCTGCGTGGATCACGTCGCCGCGATCGAGAACCGCCGCGTGACCACCTATACCGGCAACTACAGCGCCTACCTCAAGCAGCGCGAGGACAACCTGGAGCAGATGCGCGCCAAGCGCGCCGCCCAGGAGCGCGAGATCGCGCACATGCAGGTCTTCGTCGACAAGTTCCGCTATAAACCAACCAAGGCCGCCCAGGCCCAGGAGCGCATGCGCCGCATCGAGCAGATCAAGAGCGAGCTCGTGATCCTGCCCGAGGGGCACAAGCACGTCGATTTCAAGTTCCCCGACCCGCCGCGCTCTGGCGACATGGTCGTGAAGCTCGAGGGCGTGTCGAAGTCCTACGGTGACCACCATATCTACGACGGCATTGACCTCACGCTCTACCGCGGCGACCATGTGGCGCTCGTGGGCCCTAACGGCGCCGGCAAGTCGACCCTCATGAAGATGCTCGCCGGCATCGAGCCGCCGAGCGCCGGCTCGCGCGAGCTCGGCGTGAACGTCGGCGTCGCCTACTACGCGCAGCACCAGCTCGAGGGCCTGAAGGAGTCGAACACCGTCCTGCAAGAGATTGACTCGGTGGCGCCCGGCTGGACCGTGCCGCAGGAGCGGAGCCTCTTGGGAGCCTTTTTGTTCTCGGGTGAGGACGTCGACAAGCGCGTCGGCGTGCTCTCGGGCGGCGAGCGGGCGCGCCTGGCGCTCGCCAAGATGCTCGTCTCGCCCGAGGCGCTGCTATGCCTGGACGAGCCCACGAACCACCTGGATATCGACTCGGTCGACATGCTCGAGAACGCGCTTCGGAACTTCCCGGGCACGCTCGTGCTCATCAGCCACGACGAGCACCTGGTGCGCGCCGTGGCGAACCGCGTGATCGACATCCGCGACGGCAAGATGACCGTGATCGACGGCGACTACGACTACTACCTGTTCAAACGCGAGGACCTGGCGCAGCGCGCTGCGGCGGCCTCTGCAGCTACGGATGATACGGGATCCGGAGGCAAGAACGGTAGGGGAGCGGCTTCGGGGGGTCCCGATACCGCGCGCCGCGTGCCGCGCACCCACCGCGCAGAGGATGCGCCCGCGCCGCGCGAGGGAAGGAAGACCAAGGAGCAGAAGCGCGCCGAGGCGGCGGCGCGCCAAGAGCTCAACCGTCGCCTCAAGGGAAGGCGCGACCGCCTGAAGAAGCTCGAGTCCACGTTGGATGCGAAGCGCTCGCGCTACGACGAGCTCATGGAGCTCATGGCATCCGAGGAGCTCTACGCCGACCAGGATCGCTTCCAGGCGGCGCTTACCGAGTACAACGACCTCAAGCGCGAGATCCCGGCCCTCGAGGATGAGTGGCTCGAGCTCTCCGAAGAGATCGAGGAGGAGATGAACCATGGACGCGCGTAGGGCGCTCGCCGTTACCTTGAACATACTTGCCTATGCGTTCCGGATCGCGGGGATCGCGCTGTGCGCCATCGTGATCGCACTGTGCTTCGCGGGGATCGTATCGCAGCTGGGGCTTGTCGATTTCATCGTCGACCTCTCCCGCGCGCTGCCCGGGGCCATCGCCGGGTACGGCGTCATCGCGTCGCCCTTCGGCGGGGTGTTCCGCCTCGATTTCGCACTCGTCGCCGCGGCCTGCTTCGGCCTCGACCTGCTGTGCAGTTGGGCATCGCGCCGGCTGCGCGGGTAGGGGGCCTGCATGGGATACGGACTCGACATCCAATCGCTGCTCATCACCGCTCTTGCGCTCATCATCGGCATCACTGTCCACGAGAGCGCGCATGCAGGGGCGGCTTGGCTTCTGGGCGATCAGACGGCGCGCCGGCGGGGGAGGTTCTCGTTGAACCCGCTCAACCATATCGACCCGTTCGGTACGGTCATCCTGCCGCTCATCATGATCGCGCTCGGCGGGCCGGTCTTCGCCTTCGCCAAGCCCGTACCCGTCTACCTGAACAACCTCAGGCACCCGCAGCGCGACGAGGTCCTGGTCTCGCTGGCAGGGCCCGCGTCGAACATCGTGCTCGCGGTGCTGTTCGCGCTCGGGCTCGGTGCGACGCAGGGCGCGTTGGCGGGCGGCGCCGTCTCCTACGGTATCGCCTATCCGCTCGCGAGTTTTCTGCTCACCGCTATGACCATCAACCTCTCGCTCGCGTTCTTCAACCTCATCCCGCTGCCGCCGCTCGACGGCTCCTCGATCCTTGCGCCGTTTCTGAAGGGACGGGCGCTCCAAACGTATTACGAGATCCAGCGCTACTCCATGCCGATCCTCATCATCGTGCTCTATCTGGTGCCCCAGATCCTGCACATCGATATCATCGGCATCTATTTCGACCTTACCGTGTACCCGCTTGCCGACGCGCTCTTGAACTGGGTGCTGGGCTGAGCTTTGGGATAAACTAATTGGTTGGAATCATTCGGTTGCACTTGCACGTGGGGAGGGGAGCGGCATGTCCTATCGTGTGACCACGGATGCCTATTCGGGCCCGTTCGATCTGCTGCTCCAGCTGGTCTCGCGGCAGAAGGTCGATATCGGCGCCATCTCGATCACCGAGGTCGCCGAGCAGTACCTCGCCGAGGTTGACCGCATCGAGGCGCTCGACCTCGATGTCGCGAGCGATTTTCTGCTGGTCGCCTCGACCCTGCTCGATATCAAGGCCGCCTCTCTCGTGCCCGATGACGCCGACAAGGCGCCCCAAGACGACCTCGACGAGTACGATGAGCTCTCAGATCTGGACGGCGACGCGCTGCGCGAGGTCCTGATCCAGCGGCTGATCGCCTACAAGCAGTTCAAGGGGGCCGCGGCGGCTCTCGGCGCGCGCATGGAGGCGGAGAGCCGGATGCACCCGCGCTATGCGGGCCCCGACCCCGAGTTTTTGAACCTCATGCCCGACTATCTGGCCGGAATCACCCTGCGCGGCCTTGCCGTGATCTGCGCCGACCTGGACAGCAGGCGCGAGACCTTCCTTCTGGAGGCAGAGCACGTGGCGCCCCACCGGGTCCCGCTCGAGCTCACCGTCGCCTCCGTGGACCGCCTCACCATGGCGCGCGGGATACTCACCTTCCGCGACCTGTTGGAGGACGCGGCAACCCCTGAGCAGGTGGTATCGACCTTCCTCGCCATCCTAGAGCTCGCCAAGCGCGGTTCGATCACGCTCGAGCAGCGCGAGAACTTCGGCACCATCGATATCAAGCGCACGCCCGGCGCACCGGAATACCACCCCGGTGACGCCCTCTTCGTCGAGGAGGCTTAATACCACCATGGAAGACCTCAGGACACTCGATGCTGGTTCCACCAAGGCAGCGCTCGAGGCGCTGCTGCTCGTTTCGAGCGACCCGGTGAGCGCGAGCGCTCTCGCGCAGGCGGTGGGTATCGCCCCGGGCGAAGCGGCGCAACTCCTTGCGGAGCTCAAGGTGGAGTACGAGGAGGCCGAGCGCGGGTTCCAGCTCCGCGAGGTCGCTGGCGGCTGGCGGCTCTTCACGCATCCGGCCTATCACGAGGTCGTCGAGGAGTACGTGCTCTCTTGGGACACGCAGAAGCTCAGCCAGGCGGCGCTTGAGACGCTCGCCGTGATCGCCTACCATCAGCCCTGCACGCGCGAGCAGGTGCGCGGTATACGCGGCGTCAACTCCGATGGCGTGATCAGCTCGCTCGTGGACAAGGGGCTCGTGCGCGAGCTGGGTCGCGACGCCGCGCACGGCCAGGCGATCCTCTACGGGACCACCAGCGCCTTCCTTACCAAGTTCGGCTTGCGCTCGGTGAAGGACCTGCCTGACCTCGAGCAGTTCGCGCCGGACGAGCAATCCCGCCAGTTCATCCGCGAGCGCCTCTCCGGCCGTTCGATCCAATCGACCCTCGAGGAGGCGGACGAGGACCTCGCGGAGGAGCGCGATCTGATCGACGGCTACGATGGCGATGAGGACGAGGATGACGACCTCCTCATCATCGGCAACGCGACGGAAGACGAGGACTTCGATGCCTGATTCTCCCGCGCGGCAGAACGCGCCTGCAAACCTCCCCGTGAACCGCGACGGCGGCGGTACGGACCATCCCCACACCATGCGCCTGCAGCGCTTCCTTGCGCGCGCCGGCGTGGCGAGCCGCCGCGGATCGGAGAATCTCATGACCGCGGGCAGGGTCACGGTCAACGGCCGCGTCGCCACGGAGCTCGGCTGCAAGGTCGATGTCGACCATGACGTGGTCGAGGTCGACGGCAGACGCGTGCGCCTTGCCGACGGTGCGGTCTACCTGTTGCTCAACAAGCCCGGCGGCTACCTCACCACGATGAGCGACCCCGAGGGTCGCCGCTGTGTGGCCGACCTCGTGCCCTGCGACCGCTACCCGGGGCTCTTCCCGGTGGGGAGGCTCGACTACGACACCACCGGCGTGCTGCTCTTCACCACCGACGGCGACTTGGCACAGGCGCTCCTGCATCCGTCGCGCCATGTTGAGAAACGCTATATCGCGCTCGTCGACGGCCGTATGCACGATGTGGAGCTCGAACTGCTCCGCGAGGGCATCGTCCTCGACGACGGTCCCTGCAAGCCCGCGCGGTGCCGCATCCTGTCGAGCGCCGTCGCGCAGGATATCTGGGGGGACCGCGTTCCGCGCGGTACCACCTGCGTCAGCGTGGTCTTGAGCGAGGGGCGCAAGAACCAGGTGAAGCGCATGCTGGGCGCCGTGGGGCATCCGGTGCTCAGGCTCCACCGCGAGAGCTTCGGACCCATCCGCCTGGATGGAACCCCCGAAGGCTCATGGCGGCTCCTCTATGACGAGGAGGTCCTGGAACTTAAACGCGCGGCCTCCCGTATGGAGGGCCCATTGAACGCATACGCGCGATAGCATGATGTTGAAAGGAAACCGAGACAGATGATCATCGCGATCGACGGCCCGGCAGGGTCGGGAAAGTCAACCATCGCCGGCGAGCTTGCACGCCGGTTCGGATTCACCAAGCTCGACACCGGGGCCATGTACCGTGCCGTGGCGCTCTCCGCGCTCGACCGCGGGTTCGACCTCGATGACGAGGACGCGATCACCGGTCTTGCGCGCGCCATCCGCATCGCGTTCCCGCCGCGCGACGGCAAGCCGGGTCCCATCTGCGTGGACGATGTCGACGTGAGCCGTCAGATCCGCGAGCCGCGCGTCGACACGTGCGTCTCCAAGGTTTCGGCCTATCCCGGCGTCCGCGAGGCCATGCTCGCCCCGCAGCGCGCCGTCGCCGACCATCACGACGTGGTCGCTGAGGGCCGCGATATCGGCACGGTCGTCTTCCCCCATGCCGACATCAAGGTGTTCCTGACGGCCGATCCCGCCGAGCGCGCCCGTCGGCGCGTCATCCAGCGGCACGAGCATGACGACATCGATATCGCCGATCTTGCCGACGAGATCGCCGAGACCCTCGCGCAGATCGAGCGCCGCGACGCGCTCGATGCCGGACGCGCGGTGGCCCCGCTTGTCGCCGCACCCGACGCCGTACGCATCGATTCGACCGCGCACACCATAGACGAGGTCGTCGACCAGATCGCCCGCCTCGTCGCCGAGAGGCGGTAAGGCCCATGAAGCTCTTCAAATCCAAGACGCCGGACTACTACGACCACGGTATGCGCGAGTACCCGATCGTGATGCGCTTCGCCTACGGCGTGGTGATCTGGATCCTCTTCATATTCTCGAAGGTGTTCTGGCGCTGGAAGATCGAGGACGCCCAGAAGCTCGTCGTGGCCGCCGACAAGGGCTCGGTTATCATCTGCAACCACACCTCCATGCCTGAGGTGTTCGTCATCGTCTGCCATATCTACATGTCCGGACGGCGCGCCCGTCCCATCGCGAAGTCCGAGTTCAACCGCAATGCCTTCGTCAGGTGGGCCTTCGCCCGCGTGGGCGCCATCCCGGTGGACCGCGGGAGCGCGGACATGAAAGCGCTCCGACAGGCGAGCCATGCGCTCCAGCGCGGAGAGGACGTGCTCATCTTCCCCGAGGGCACGCGCATCCGCAGCGACGAGCAACCCGTCACGGTCCATGGCGGCTTCGCGATCATGGCCCAGATGGGCAAGGCGCCCGTCGTGCCCATGGCGGTATGCGGTTTTCGCGATATCACGCCGGCGGGCGCCCACCTTATGCGCCCCGTGAAGTGCTGGCTGCGCGCGGGCGATGCCGTGAGCCTCGACGACGCGCCCTCGAACCTCCGTCGCAAGGAGCGGACCAAATGGGTCGAGGACGCCGCGATCGAGCGCATGTACCGGATTCGCGACGACCTGCGCGCCGAGCACCCGGGGAGGCGCTGATCATGCCGACGATCGAGGTCGCCGCCCATTCCGGGGCGTGCTTCGGCGTGCAGCGCGCGCTCGATATCGCCCTCAAGGCATCTAAGGAGGCGTCGCAGCCCGTTCATACCCTCGGGTCGCTGATTCATAACCCGATTGTCGTCGCGGACCTGCGCGAGCGCGGCGTCTGCGCGGCCGAAACCCCCGCCGAGGCGGGGTCGGGCACCCTCATCATCCGCGCCCACGGGGTCACGCCGCAGGTTATCGATGACGCACGGGCCTGCGGTCTTCATGTCATCGATGCCACCTGCCCTTATGTGAAGCGCGTGCACCATGCTGCGGAGCGCCTTGCCGCAGTCGGTCTGCAGGTGCTCGTGGTGGGGGAGGAGGGCCACCCCGAGGTCCAAGGGATCATGGGGCACGCGGGCGCCGGAGCGCTCGTGGTCTCCGACGGCTGCGACATCGCCGCGCTGCCGCTCGCCAAGCGCGTGGGCGTGGTGGTGCAGACCACCCAGACGATCGCGCGCCTGCGCGAGGTGGTCGCCGAGCTTCTGGGGCTTGTTGACGAGCTCACGGTCGTGAACACCATCTGCGAGGCGACGAGCGAGCGGCAATCGTCCGCGGCCGACCTCGCCGCTCGTGCGGACGCCATGGTCGTCATCGGCGGCAAGGAATCCGGAAACACGCGCCGCCTGGCAGAGATCTGCTCTTCCAGCTGTCCGAACACCCACCATATCGAGGACGCCCACGAGATCGATCCAGCTTGGTTCACTGCATGCGAGCTTATCGGGGTGACCGCCGGCGCATCGACCCCCGCCGACCATATCGAGCGCTGCTGCGCGCGCATCCGCGAGGTCGTGCGCTGATGGGCGCTCCCGATGCGACGACGGTCGCCCCGTATGCCGCCGGCCGCTCCGATTACGGGAACGTGTCCGCAGGCCTAGATGGTTCTGCCGCAGGCACCCGACTTCCGATGGGCGGCGTCGTCACCGCCGTGAGAGAGGGCTCGCCGGCTGACGATGCGGGTGTTCTGCCGGGCATGGTCGTCACCAGGGTGGAGGGCGCCCCCTTGACCGATATGGTCACCTGGTTATGGGAGGCCGATGGCGATGAGGTGCGGCTTGAGGTCTTCGATCCTCGGGACGCGACGGCCACCGATTGCGTCCTCGAGCGCCTTCCGGGCGAGGACTGGGGCATCAGCTTCGACGGCGCCGTCTTCGATGGAATGCGCACCTGCAGAAACGCCTGCGTCTTCTGCTTCATGGGGATGCTGCCGCCGCATATGCGCCGAAGCCTCTATATTCGCGACGATGACTACCGCCTAAGCTTTCTGGAGGGCAACTTCGTCACCCTCACCAACCTCACCGACGATGATGTCGATCGCATCGTTACGTGCCGTCTGAGCCCCATGAACGTATCGCTTCACGCCGTCAGCCCCGCCGTGCGCCGGCGCCTCATGGGGCGAAACGCCGACCGCGGCCTCGAGGTGCTCGAGCGATTGGTGGCTGCCGATATCGAGATCCACGCCCAGATCGTGCTCTGCCCCGATCTGAACGACGGTGACGAGCTCGATCGCACGCTCGCCTGGTGCGAGGCGCGCCCCCAGGTAACAAGTCTCGGTATCGTGCCGTTGGGTTATACGCGGTTCTCGCGCCACTTCGACCGTTCCTTTTCCGACGATCCCGTGCGCGCCCGCCGTGTGATCGATCAGGTGAAACCTTATCAGGAACGCGCGCGCGACCGGTATGGCCGCACCTGCTTCCAGCTCTCCGATGAGTTCTACCTTGATGCCGGAATCGATGTCCCCGCAGCCGAGCACTACGATGGTTACCCGCAGTTCTACGACGGCATAGGCATGATCCGCTCCTATCTGGACGAGACCGATGGCGTGCTGGCGGGCTCGCGCGCGACGCTCGATGCGGTTCGTGACGCGCTCGAGCGCCGAGGACTTCGCCTTTCGGTCGTCTCGGGCATGGCTGCGGCCCCTACGGTCGAGCGCTTCGTCGAGGAGCTCGCGCCTGCCGCGCGCGTGATCGCGATCGAGAACCGCTTCTTCGGGGGCAACGTCGACGTGACCGGTCTCATCTGCGGGTGCGATCTTTTGGAGCAGGTGGGGGATGACCTCCGCGATGTTATGCTGATTCTGCCAGACGTCATGTTCAACTCCGACGGTATGACGCTTGACGGTTATCATCAACAGGACCTTCTCCGGACGCTCGCCAATCGCGGCGCCCGGGTGCTGATCAGCTCGACTCAACCGGCCGCGCTCCTGGATGCCCTCTCAGACGAGCTCGGCTGACGCGCGGGCGCGCGAACGTCTCATAAGGAGTAAGCCCCATGAAGCCAATCGTTGCCGTGGTCGGCAGACCCAACGTCGGTAAATCGACGCTGGTGAACCGCCTCGCCGAAACGCAGGACGCCATCGTACACCAGAGCCGCGGCGTGACCCGCGACCGGTCCTACCACGATGCGGAATGGAACGGTCGCACCTTCACGCTGATCGATACCGGCGGTATCGAGCCGCTCAAGAGCGACGACGTGTTCTCCGCCTCAATACGCGACCAGGCCCTCGCCGGTGCGGAGGAGGCGGATGCGATCCTGTTCGTCGTCGACGGATCGGTCGGCGTGACCGAGGAGGACGAGACCGTCGCACGCCTGCTGAAGCGCATCAAGAAGCCGACGTTCCTCTTGGTGAACAAGCTCGACAATCCCGATCGCGAGCAAGAGCGGCTCTGGGAGTTCTACTCCCTCGGCGTGGGCGACCCCGTACCGATATCGGCCACCCACGGTCACGGCACGGGGGACCTCCTCGACGACCTGGTCGCCGTGCTGCCCGAGCACGACGAGGATCCGGACGATTACCCCGACGCCCTCGGCGTGGCCATCATCGGGCGTCCCAACGCCGGAAAGTCCTCGCTGTTCAACCGCATGATCGGTTCTGAGCGCTCTATCGTTTCGGACGTGGCGGGCACCACCCGCGATGCGATCGACACGATCGTCGAGCACGACGGCCGCCGCTACCGCATGGTCGACACCGCCGGCATCCGCAAGAAGAGCACGGTCTACGAGAACATCGAGTACTACTCCATGGTGCGCGGCCTTCGCGCCATCGACCGCGCCGACGTGGCGCTGCTCGTTGTCGACGCCTCGATCGGGGTGACCGAGCAGGATCAGAAGGTCGCGAACCTCGCCATCGAGCGCGGCTGCGCCCTCGTGGTGCTTCTCAACAAATGGGACCTTCTGACCGATGACCGCGCGCGCGAGCAGGTGATGGAGACCGTCGCCCGCAGGCTCACCATGGCGCCCTGGGCCGAGGTCCTGCGCATCTCGGCGCTGACCGGTCGCTCCATCGAGAAGATCTGGGCCCTCGTCGACGCGGCCGCTGCGCGCCGCGCCTCGAAGGTCACCACTTCGAAGCTCAACCAGTTCCTCACCGACCTGCGCGAGTTCGGCCATACCGTCGTCGACGGCAAGCGGCGCCTGCGCATGCACTACGTGACACAGACGGGCACCGAGCCCCCGGCGTTCACTTTCTTCGTGAACGCACCCGACCTGGTGAACGACACCTATCAGCGCTACGTGGAGAACCGCATGCGCGAGAAGTTCGACTTCAAGGGCACGCCCATCCGCATCCGGTTCCGTGCCAAGTCCGACCGCGACGAGAAGGAGGGCCGGTAAGTGTTCGGTTCCTATGGGCTCACCCAAGCGGTCGCGCTCACGATCGCGTGCATGATCGGCTCCTATCTCATCTGCGGCATCCCCTTCGGCCTCATTCTGGGTCGCATCATGGGGCATGTGGACATCCGCAAGTCCGGTTCGGGAAACATCGGCACCACCAACGCGCTGCGCGTCGCCGGCCCCAAGGTCGCGGCGGCGACGCTTCTGTTCGACGTGCTCAAGGGTGTCGTCTGCATCAACATCGCGCGCGTGGTCATCGCGACGCTCGGTTGGGGCTTCTCGCCTGCCACGGGGGTTCTCGAACCCGGCTCCGCGCATGATTGGATGATCGCGCTCGTCGCCCTCGCATGCCTGTACGGGCATATCTTCTCGCCCTACCTCAAGTTCCACGGCGGCAAGGGCATCGCTACGGGCGTGGGCATCCTCTTCGGCTTCTTCTGGCCGCTCGCCCTCATCCACCTTGCGATCTTCATCGTGCTGGTTGCGATCACGCGCTATGTTTCCGTGGGGTCCATCGTCACCGCGGCGCTCGTTCCCGTGACCGTGTTCATCGCATTCCCCGCGATCGGTCTGCCCGCGCTCGCCATCTGGGCGCTTCTCGGCTGGACCGTGGTGTGGGCGCATCGGGCCAACATCTCCCGCCTGCGCGCGGGCACCGAATCGAAGCTCTCGTTCAAGAAGGAAGGGAAGTGAGCGCGATGAAGATCTGCGTGATCGGCGCCGGATCCTGGGGAACCGCCATCGCGGGCGTTGCCGCCAAACGCGCCGACGAGGTCGTCCTGTGGTCTCATGACGAGCCGTCGGTTACCGGCATCAACGAGCGCCACGTGAACCCGCTCTACCTTTCCGGTTACACGCTGCCCGAAAACGTCACCGCAACCGGCTCCCACCGTGAAGCCCTTGCGAACGCCGACGGCGTCATCATCGTGGTCCCGTCCCCGTTCATACGCGCGACGGTGCACGATGCCTCCCCATACCTTGCCGCCGACCTTCCGGTGCTCTGCCTCACCAAGGGTATCGAGGAGGGGACGGGCAAGCTCATGAGCGAGGTCGTCGCAGACGAGATTGGTAACCCCGAACGCGTCGCCGCCCTCTCGGGGCCCAACCATGCCGAAGAGATCTGCCGGGGGACGCTTTCCGCCGCGGTGATCGCCTCCGAGCGACCGGATGTCGCGGAGTTCTTCAAGCACCTGCTGATCAGCCCCGAGTTCCGCATCTACACCACCGACGATATGATCGGTATCGAGACCTGCGCCGCGGTGAAGAACGTGATCGCGATCGTATGCGGCATCGCCGCCGGCGTGGGTTTCGGAGACAACACGCTCGCGCTCATCATGACGCGCGGCCTCGCCGAGATCAGCCGCATCGTGTGCGCGCGCGGCGGCAACCCTATGACCTGCATGGGGCTTGCCGGCATGGGCGACCTGGTTGCCACGTGCACATCGCCGCACTCCCGCAACCGCTCGTTCGGCGTCGCCTTCGCCCAAGGGGAGTCGCTTGCCGATTACCAGCAGCGCACGCACATGATCGTCGAGGGCGCTGCCGCGGTGAAGAGCACGTCGGAGCTCGCGCGCCGATTGGGAGTTGACGCACCGATCTGCTTCGCGCTCGAGGCTGCGCTCTACCAAGGCGTCTCGATCGATGAGATCCTCTCCACGCTCCTCGACCGCTTCCCGACCGAGGAGTTCTACGGCATCGATCGATGATGACCGGGTGCCCGGCCGCATGCGGCTCGGCGCCAATCGACAACGGGACCAAGAAGGAAGATGGACATGACCGCCAAGATCCGCATCGCGCCATCGGTGCTTTCCGCCGACTTCGCCAACCTCGCCTCCGAGCTTGAGGAGGTGGAGGCCGCCGATTTCATCCACATGGATGTCATGGACGGCCACTTCGTACCGAACCTCACGTTCGGCCCCGATTTCATCCGGGCCGCCAAGCACGCGACGACCGTCCCGCTGGATGTCCATCTCATGGTCGACAATCCTGACGAATCGGTCGATTGGTATCTGGACGCCGGAGCGGATATGGTGACCGTCCACGTTGAGGCGGCACGTCATCTGGACCGCCTTATCCATCACATCCAGGACCGCGGGGCCAAGGCCGGCGTCGTACTCAACCCCGCGACGCCCGTGTGCCTCATCGAAGACGTCATCGACATCGTCGATTGCGTGATGCTGATGAGCGTCAACCCCGGCTTCGGCGGTCAGTCGTTCATCGAAAACACCATCGCGAAGCTCGAACGCCTGCGCGCCCTCTGCCGCGATCACGGGGTCGACCCGCTGATCGAGGTGGACGGCGGCATCTCGGGCAAGACCATCGGTCGCGTTGTTGCCGCCGGAGCGAACCTGCTGGTAGCCGGTTCCGCCGTCTTCGGGGCGAAGGACCGTGCCGGCGCCATCGCCGATCTGCGCGCATGCGCCGAGGCGGGGCTCCGCTGATGGCCGATCAGGCGGCTCCGGTACCGTCCCCGCGCTACGTCAACCTCGATTACGCCGCATCAACCCCGTTGCGGCCCGAGGCGCGCGCTGCGTTCGACGCCTTCGACGCGTCGGATATCGCTGGTGCGAACCCGAATTCGCTTCACTCGCTCGGTCGGCGCGCCGCACGGGCCCTCGATGGCGCGCGAGCGGATATCGCATCGACGCTGGGATCGCGCGTACGGCCTTCGGATATCGTTTTCACCTCCGGCGGGACTGAGTCGAATCATCTTGCCTTACTGGGGCTCGCCGAGGCCCTGCGTGCGCGCGATGCCAAACGCAGCCGGGTGCTGGTTTCTGCGATCGAGCACGATTCGGTCATCGACAACCTGGCCCCCCTCAAGGCTCGTGGCTTCACCTGCGACCTCGTCCCCGTCACCGATGACGGTATTCTCGACCTCGACCAGCTGGAGGGCATGCTGGGGTCTGATGTCGCCCTGGTCTCGATCATGCTCGCCAACAACGAGACCGGTGTAGTACAGCCGGTGCGTGATGCCGCGCGGCTCGCGCATGCTGTTGGCGCGCTCGTCCACACCGATGCGGTCCAGGGATGGCTGCACATTCCCGTCGACGTGACCGACCTCGACGTGGACGCGCTCTCGCTTGCCGGTCACAAGGTGGGCGGTCCCGTCGGCATTGGCGCGCTCTATATACGCCCGCGCATTGCGGTCGCGCCCCAGGTGCGTGGGGGAGGACAGGAGCGCGGTCTTCGCGCCGGTACGCAGGACGTGCGCGGCGCGCTCGCCCTCGCCGCCGTCGCCCGCGCGCTTCATCCGACGATTCCTGAAGACCGCGCGCGCGTGGCCGCGCTTGCCGACCGCCTCTATGCGAGGCTTCTCGATGACCCGCGCGTCACCGCGACGACGGGGGACGTATCGCGCGTGGAACGGCTTCCCGGAATCGTATCCATCTTGGTTGCGGGCGCTCAGTCAGAGGACCTGATTCTCAAGCTGGACCGCGCCGGCTTCGCGGTTTCCGCCGGATCGGCGTGCTCGAGCGGGTCGGCGGAGGCCAGCCACGTGCTTCGGGCCATGGGCATTTCCGAAGACCGCGCGGCTGGTTCGCTACGCATCTCCTTCGATGACCGGGTTGATCCAGACGACCTCGACCGCTTCGCCGATGTGCTCAAAGAATTGCTGAGGTGAGCTTGTGTACGTATCCGAGATCGAGCAATCGCTTTTTCACGCATTTCCCGCGGACGATGCGGAAAGCTGGGACCACGTCGGCCTTTCAGTCGGCGACCCGCATGCCGAGGCGGGACGCATCCTCGTCTCGCTCGACGCGACCGTCGCCGAAGTCGAGCTCGCCCATGAACGGGGTTGCGACCTTATCGTCGCCCACCATCCGGTCTACATCTCCGCTCCCGATGCGTTCGTACCGACGCCGGGTGCTTTCGGGCAGGCATCCGCTGCGGTGTATCGGGCGGCGCGCTACGGTATATCGATCATCTCCATGCATACGAACCTCGATCGCTCGATCGCGGCACGTAAGGCGCTGCCGGCCCTTGTTGGGCAGGCGCCGTATGCCTCGCTCGAACATCCCCTGGACCCTGTCGAATCCGGATTGGGGGCGCTCGCGCATACGGAACCGACCACGCTCGGGCGCTTCGCCCGCATCTGTGCCGATGCCTTCGGTACCCAGCCGCGCGTATGGGGAGCCGCAGATGCGCCCGTCTCCCACGTGGCGTGGCTGGGCGGCTCGCTGGGCGATCTTGGTGCCCTCGCTATGAAGGAAGGCGCTGACGTCGTCGTCTGCGGCGAGGCGGGTTACCATGTATGCCAAGATCTTGCCCTGCGCGGGCTGGGCGTCATCCTACTCGGACATGACGCCTCGGAAGCGCCGTTCGCCCGAATCCTCGCCGAATCGCTTCAGGCGGGCGGGGTCGATCGCGGCGCCATCGAGTTCGCACCGCACAAACGCCAATGGTGGACGCTTGAGGAAAGAGGACGATAGATGACGACCGCAGAAGTGCTGTTGAAGCTTCAGGAGCTCGATCTCGAGCTTTCGCGCAAGCATGCCGAGCTCAAGGACCTGCTTGCCTTGACCGATATCGCGCGAAAGCGCGCCGCGTTGAAGAAGGTCGCAAGCGAGGAGACGCGCGCCATCGCCGCTCGAAAGGACCTCGAGTACGAGATCGAGGATCTTGCCAAGGCGACGCTGGAGGCAGAGCGCCGCGTAACCGAGGTGCAGCAGGAGGCAGTGGGCCTCACGGATTACCGCATGGTCCAGGATATCGAGCTCAAGCTCTCCGACCTTGCAAAGGAACTCGATAAGAACGCGTTCGCAACCCAGGCGAAATCCGCCGAGCTTGAAGAGGCGAGACGGCAGGAGGAGAAGCTTGCAGCGTATCGCAAGAAGCTCGAGCGCTCGCTCCTCGCAGATGCCGAGCGCGTGCGCGATCAGGCAGAGAAGCTTCAGGCCGCGATCGGGAATCTTTCTGATTCGCGGGCGCGTCTCTCCGCGACGCTCGATGAGGAGCTTCGCAAGCGCTATGAGGAGACGTCGCGTCGTCTCGGCGGTCTTGCCGTCGAGCGCCTCGAGGGTGCGGTCCCCAGCATCTGCAGGACCACCCTCACCGAAGCCTCGCTTTCCGACCTCGCGCGCGGCGACGCGGTCGCCACGTGCCCGTATTGCCACCGCATCCTTATCGTCCGCGAAGGGGAGGAATGAGCATGGCCGACTCCTCCGCCGCCAAGCGGGTGCTCGTTTGCGTAACCGGTTGCATCGCGGCCTACAAGGCGTGCGAGGTGGTTCGCGGGTTCCAGAAGCGCGGTGCGCACGTCAAGGTGCTCATGAGCGAGCACGCGACCCGTTTCGTCGACCCCGTCACCTTCCGGGCGCTCACACATGAGAAGGTCGCGATCGGGCTCTTCGACGATCCGGCCGATCCCATTCATCACATCTCGCTCGCGCAGGAGCCCGATCTGGTGGTCGTAGCACCCGCGACCGCGAACATCATCGCCAAGATGGCGGCGGGCACCGCCGACGACCTCATCTCGACCACGCTGCTCGCCACACCTCGTCCCGTCCTCGTCGCACCGGCGATGAACGCGGGCATGTGGCGCGCGGCGGCCACGCAGGAGAACATGGCGCGCATCGTAGCTCGCGGCGTGCAGGTGGTCGGACCCGATTCGGGGTATCTCGCGTGCGGCGACCTCGATGAGGGACGCCTAGCCGACCCGTCGCGCATCGTGGAGGCCGGTATGGAGATACTCGCCCGCCAGGAGGGCGATCTGGCAGGGGAGCGTGTGCTGATCACCGCCGGTGCGACCTACGAGCCCATCGACCCGGTGCGCTTCATCGGAAACCGCTCGTCCGGCAAGATGGGCGTGGCGCTTGCCGAGGCGGCGCGCGATCGCGGGGCCGCGGTTACGCTCGTGCTGGGGCCCGCCACCGCGACCCCGCCTGCGGGCGTAGATATGGTCCGCGTCGAGACGGCCTCGCAGATGCGCGATGCGGCCCTAGAGCGCTTCGAGGGCGCGACCATGGCGGTCCTCGCCGCCGCGGTGAGCGACTACCGCCCCCGTACCGCCGCCGACCATAAGCTCAAGAAGGCTGTCGAGCCGCTGACATCGATCGAGGTCGAGGAGACGCCCGACATCTTGGCAGCGCTCTCCCGCGTCAAAGGGGACCGCAAGGTCATCGGCTTCGCCGCCGAGACCGATGATCTGCTCGAGCATGCCGCCGCGAAGCTCGCGCGGAAGGGTTGCGACGCGATCGTCGCGAACGACGTCTCTCGTGCCGATTCCGGATTCGGCTCCGATACCGATAAGGCATGGTTCGTGACCGGGAACGGTGCCGAGGAGCTTCCCGTCCTCGCCAAACGCGCGCTGGCCGACGTCATATTCGACCTTGCTAAAGAATTATGAGCATCGCTCGATTTCCCCTTGCGCTTCAGGGCGTAGTTGAGTAAAGTATCTCTTGCTGCCTTACGGGTGGCGATGCTTCGGGACGTGGCGCAGCTTGGTAGCGCACTTGACTGGGGGTCAAGGGGTCGCTGGTTCGAATCCAGTCGTCCCGACCAGAAGCTTCAGGGCATCGGTTCGTCCGATGCCCTTTTCATATGACCGGTACGTACGTTTCCTCGTACGCGCCGGATCGCGATGGAGGGGTTTCGTGGGCCTCAAGAAGAAGATAAAGAAGGAGCTTATCGGCACCTCCGACTACCCTTCCAACAAGATCTTCACCATCTCCAACTTCATCACAGCCACGCGACTCGTCCTCACCTTCGTGTTCCTCTACCTGTTCGCCACCGACCATAACCGCTATATCGCTCTGGTGATCTATGCCGTCGCCGCATCGACCGATTGGCTTGACGGGCAGATCGCCCGCATGACGAGGACCGTGAGCTGGCTCGGCAAGCTCATGGATCCCGTCGTCGACCGGGCGCTGCTGTTCACGGGTGTGCTCGGCCTCGTGGTGCGCGGCGAGCTTCCCGTCTGGATCTGCGTGGTCATCATCGCCCGCGATGCATACCTTTTGGTCGGCGGTCGCATCGTGAGCCATTTCCACAAACGCCCGATCGATGTGGTGTTCACCGGCAAGGCGGCGACGGCGTTGCTCATGGCCGGCTTCTCCTTCATGCTCCTGGGGCTCCCGATCGTCGATGGCCTGCCGCTCGTCCCCGCAGCCTGGACTGCATTCCCCGGGCTCAACGGGGCGCCGGTTCCGTTGGGGATGTACTTCGTCTACCTCGGCGTGGTCTTCTCCATGATCACCGGCGTCGTCTACACCATAAAGGGCGCCTCAGCGATCCGCCGCGCCCTCGAGCATCCCGAGGACGAGGATGTGGATTTCCTCAATCCCGAGATCGACGACTAAAGGGTTATCTGCGCATTTGAACCCCGATGTCTTTGTGCCCCAGCGTCCTCGGGTGCGAAGCTATCGTGCTCGGGAGGATTTATCGAACCGAGCGCAAGAAGTTGCGGCTGCGGTACACTACATATGACAGCAGCGAAATTCCACCCAGCAGCTACGGGGGTAGTTATGTCCGATATGATGGATCTCAACAACCAGGACGCGCTCGCGAGCGACCAGACCCGCGTGTTCCGCATGCCCGCCGACGACGCGACGGCGCCCGACCTCTATAAGAGCTGCGCGATCGCGCAGCCGGTGCTCACCATCATCAAAGGGCCCCAAACGGGCAACACCTTCGAGCTCGACGGTGTCGAGACCACGATCGGCCGCGATCCGGCGAATGGCATCTTCCTGAACGACATGACGGTGTCTCGCGCCCATGCGCGCATCCTGCGCAAGCCCGATGGCATGGTGGTCGAGGACCTCGGCTCGCTCAACGGCACCTGGGTCGACGGCGCCATCGTCACCTCCGCGGCGCTTCGCGACGGCTCATCGATTCAGATCGGCACGTTCACGCTGATCTACCACGAATCGAAGCCGGAGCGCATCGAAACGGGGGAGTAGGGGATGGCCGAGCGAAGCTATCTCAGCATCGGCCAGGTCGTCAACCTTCTGCGCGGCTCCTATCCCGACCTCTCCAACTCCAAGATCCGTTTTCTGGAGGACGAGGGGCTCATCACACCGCACCGAACACCCAAGGGATATCGCCAGTATTCCAAAGACGACGTAGACCGGCTGGAGGTCATCCTGCACCTCCAGAAGACCCGGTACATGCCCCTCAACGTCATCAAGCAGCGCCTTGACAACGCCGAGGACCTCTCGACCCTCGCCTATGAGGTGGGTCTGCTCTCCGATGTGCCGCTCAAGGCGGAGCCGAAGGAGACCAAGCAGAAGCTCCATCCGATCGAGGACGTCCCCGATATGCTCGGCGTGAACATCTCGTTCGTACGTCAGCTGGCGGAAAATGACTTGATTCGCATCATCCGAAGCCCCAAGAACCGCGAGCTCATCGACGGCCGCGATTTCGAGATCATCCGCTACTGCTCCGAGCTCTCCCGATTCCATATCGAACCGAGGAACCTGAGGCAGTACGTACTTTCCGCCAACCGCGAGTCCACGATGTTCGAGCAGGTGCTGATCGGCATGCTCGGGCGCGATAACTCGGATGAGGACCGCGATGCGAAGCTCGAGCGGGCTTTCAAGAAGCTTCACGACCTGACTGACGGGGTTCATACCGCTCTGCTCAAGAACCGCGTCTTCGAGTCGCTCCACGCGATCGTCGAAGATGCCGACGTCGATTCGATCGACGACGAGCTCTCACGGCAGGAGGCGGTGCGCCGCCGTCAGGAGCAGAAGATGGCGGAAGGGGAGATCGAACCGCTCCCATTGCCCGGTCTCGATATCGACCCCGCTACCGAGCAGGCAGATGCCGCTGCCAACAAGGTGCCGCGCAGTCGGGCGGCGCATAGAAAACGTTCTTAGGAGCTGCGCATGGCAACGTTTGACTTCGCGTCCCGTATCGTCGATATCCCCGATTACCCAGAACCCGGTGTCGTCTTCAAGGACATCACGCCGCTCTTCGCAGATGCCGAGGCCATGCATGCCGCGGTCACCGCGATCGCCGATCGATTCCGCGATGCCGGTATCACCAAGGTCGTAGGGCCGGAAGCCCGCGGGTTCATGGTCGGCGTGCCGGTCGCCCTCGAGCTCGGCGCAGGCTTCGTACCCGCACGCAAGCCCGGCAAACTCCCACGTGAGACCGTGTCCGCCACCTACGAGCTTGAATACGGTACGGATATGCTTGAGATCCATGCGGACGCCATTCAGCCCGGCGATCGCGTCCTGATCGTCGACGACCTGATCGCCACCGGTGGCACGGTGTGCGCCGTGGGCGGCTTGGTCCAGAAGATGGGCGCCGAGCTCTGCGGTATGGGGTTCATCCTCGAACTCGCCTTCCTGCACCCGCGCGACGCCGTCGCCAAACTCGGCGATATTGAAGTGGTGAGCCTGGTCACCGTCGATTAGCGCGGCTTCTCCTTCGATCGGCATCGCCTTCACTCAACCAAGCGTTTACACCTCGGAAGATTCCGGGGTGTTTTGCTTGAATTGCACGCGAGAATTCTTGAACCTTTTTGATGATTGGCTGGGATCGCACGCGATCTTGCAGACGGTTGCCTATACTAGGACACAACTCCATGTACCCTATTCGCAACTGGAGACCGATTATGACTTCATCCGCGCGCGCCAAGCGCGTTCTTCATGTCTTTGCCACCGCTTCGATCGCGGTCGCGCTTTCATCTCCGTTCATACCCACGGTCGCCTTCGCCGATACCGCCTCCGATCTTGCATCGGCGCAGAGCGAGCTTGCCGCGATCGGGGCGGAATACGCCTCGCTCCAGCAGGAGCTTCGCGATGCTGCAGCCGCGCTCGAGATCACCGCCGGCCAGATCAGCGAGACCGAGAGCAGGATCGCGGAGGCTCAGGAGACCCTGGCCGATGGTGTCTCCGGCGATTACAAGGCGGGCGGCATCAACCTCATCTCGATGCTCTTCACCTCCCATGATTTCGGTGACTTCATCTCCCGCATCGTCTACCTGAACAAGGTTAACCAGGCCCAGGCCGAGTCCATCCAAGAGGTGAAGGACCTTCAGGCCGAGCTGGAGCAGCAGCGCGTGGAGCAGGAGAAGACGCTCGCCGATACCCAGGCGAAGGTCGATGCTCAGGCAGCCAACCAGCAGCAGGCGCAGGCGCTTGTTAACTCGCTTTCCACCGAGGTCCGCACCGAGCTCGAGAGCCAAGCTGCTTCGAACTCAGACCTTGCTGCAGGCATCCAGTCCGCTCACGACGCGGAGAGCGCTCCCGATGTCCCCATCACGGGCACCGATGGCGATGCCGCAGACAACGTCATCTCCAGCACGCCCGAGCAGACCCCTCAGATTCCTGAGACCCCCTCGCAGCCCGAGCAGCCCTCTCAACCGTCTCAGCCCTCTCAACCGAGCCAGCCCGAGACGTCAACGCCTCCCTCCAGCACCACGGGCAGCTCTTCGGTCTCCAGCCCTGTCGGGTACGCGCTCGCCCTCGAGGGCGCACCCTATGTGTGGGGCGGCGAATCTTGGGCCGAGGGCGGCTTCGACTGCTCAGGTCTCGTTTACTACGCCTACCAGCAGATCGGCATCACGCTGCCGCGCACGTCGGACGCTCAGATGTCCTATGTACAGTCCTATGGGCGCTTCACCACGAATATCAACGAGCTGCAATACGGCGACCTGGTGTTCTTCCCGGGCCACGTTGCGTTCTACGTCGGCGGCGGCCAAGTGTTCGGCGCAACCGTCCCCGGCCAGGGCGCGGGTTACGGCAGTATCTACTGGTACGGGACGTTTTTGGGCGGCGGACAGATCTAGTACGTAGATTCACGAGGTACCGGATAACGTACCTTCGAACGAAAACGGGGCCTCGAGGCCCCGTTTTTCTTGCCCTTCTCACGTGCGGCAAAGCCCTAGATTCAAAAATAGGAAACGTGCGCTCCCGGCCCGGTGTTGCCGTCGGCTACGGCACCGATAACACCCTACTCGTCATATCCAAGGTAGTTCAAATACCCGACTAGGTTCACTTTCGCTGCGAACGCTCCCACCGCGCACCTCACCAGCAGCGATTCTCGCGTCACCAAGGTAGCCGTATCGTCGGTAGGCTTCGATCCGTACGACAGGGCGGCTGCGAGCGCATGCTCAAGTTCCCGAATCGTATAGTCATAGGCCGTTTCCGTGCGATAGGTCATCCGCTGGATGCTGAAGAGCTTTCCGATCTGCGCGATGGAAAGGGTCTGCTTGAAAACGCAGATGACGATGAGCCGCGCGATCGCCTCACGGCTGTAGCGCTTGTTGACCGGAGCCGGAACCAAACGGCTTTTGACGTAGTTGTTCACCATGGAGGAGGTGATCCAGGGGCCGTCGCTGCAGGCGCCAAGTGGCTTGAACAGGCTGTCGAGGTAATCGATGAGCTGCTCCCGATATAAGCCGATGTCGGGGATATCCCGAAATCGGGGGAGCGCGAACGACTGAACGGCACGGGCGAATTCGGAGTCCAGATAGGCATCTGGAAGGTTGGTGGGGGCAACATCGGCAGCGGTGATCTTATCCGAGCTGTCCGACATGGGAATGACGTTGGGATGGACGGCCATGGGAACCCTCGCAGTCAACGTAGGAACCTACCTGACAACAATTCTTGTATCCTACGATACCACAGCAGCTTGTATTGTATACTAGATTCAAATGATCAGAATCATCGACGCTCGACGTCGAGAGGGGAGTAGGCAATGAGCTGGGCCATCGTTGTCGATTCTAGCTGCAACCTGCGTGGATACCAGCCAACCGCGCCGGATACTACGTTCGCGTTGGCGCCGTTGAAGATCAACGTGGGCGGCGAGGAATTTGTCGACGACGAGCAACTTGATGTTGCGAACTTGAATCGCCGTGTTGCCGCCGAGAAGGGCGCCTCATCCAGTGCCTGCCCCAGTGCAGGCGAATGGTCGAAGCTGTTCGAACTTGCCGACAACGTCATCGCGATCACGATCTCCGCGAACCTCTCGGCAAGTTACGAGTCCGCTATGATGGCGAAGCAGATGGTGGCCGAGAAGGCACCGCGCAACATCCATATCGTCAACTCCCGCGCAGCCGGCGGTAAGCTCGAGATTCTCGCGATACTATTAGATAGGTACCTAACGAATAATCCTAATTGCACCTTCGTTGACGCATGCGCCTATATCGACGATATCGAGGCGAATTCCACCGTGCTGTTCTCGCTTTCCAGCTACGAGAACCTGACCAAATCCGGTCGCATGCCCAAGATGGCGGGTGCGCTTGCAAATCGATTGAGCATCAGGGTTCTCGGAATCGCCAGCGACGAGGGGACGATCAAGATCATCGCTCCGGCACGCAGCCAGAAGAAGATGTTCGCCAAGATCATCGACCAGATGGATGCCTGCGGATACTCGGGCGGTATGGTTGCCATCGATCACGTGGAGAACGAGGGATCGGCACAGGAGCTCGCTGATCTTATCAAGGCCCGCTGGAGCGAAGCTGAGGTCGTTATCATGCCGTGCGGCGGTCTATGCTCGTACTACGCGGAGTCCAATGGACTCATTATCGGCTTCGGTTGGAGCGCCGCCTGATAGGCAGCCGCAGCCCTCACATAGAGCCAAATTGCCTATAGACGAAGAAAGAGAGGGGCTCGGTTCCTCTCCTTCTACGTTTCACATAAAAACTTTACATAAGATATATTATCAGGAATTGACGAATGTTCAACCTGTTCTGTATCTGCCCCGTGATCAAACCGCGAGATACCCCGCGCATATCAATAGCAATTCTCATTCCGTCCGAACAGCCTGATTATCGGAACTGCTCAAGATACTGGTATGCAGACGTTGCCGCGATCGCACCATCAGATGCCGCAGTGATTACCTGGCGAAGCCGCTTTGACCGAACGTCTCCGGCGGCGAACAAGCCGGCGGTCTTGGTTGCCATGGACTCATCGGTCAAAATCCCGCCATCAGGACCGCAGTCAACTAGATCCCGCACAAGCTCTGTTGCCGGTTGCGTTCCTGCGAATACGAATACCCCGAACGAGCCGGGTTCCAAAGACTCCTGGGTGATTTCTTCGCTTGCGTTGTCGCGAAAGACGATCTTATCCGGTAGCGCCTCCCCTTCAAGAGAAACTATTGAGGTACCGAAACGTACCGACACCTTATCATTGGACATCAAGCGATCTACGACGCCCTGCGGTGCGCGAAATACATCCCGCCTCACCACCATGATGACCTCGTCGGCAAAACGCGTCAGAAACAGACCTTCCTCGCACGCTGCGTTACCGCCGCCCACCACGTAGACGCGCTTCCCGCGATAAAACATTCCGTCGCAGGTGGCGCAATACGAGACACCTCTACCGCGGAAGCGCTCCTCTCCTGCAAACCCAACTTGACGAGGTGTTGCTCCCGTTGCGACCACGACGGCCGGAGCGACGAAATCAGTCTCCCCCGCCCCCACATGGAATAATCCATCAGCATCCTTGGTAAGCGAGGTAACCATGGCAAACTCTGTTGCGGCACCCAGACGCTCGGCATGCTCCTGCAGTTTCATTCCAAGCTCGCCGCCGGTCACGCCGGGAATCCCGGGGTAGTTCTCGACCTCATCGGTCGTCGCGATCTGGCCGCCCGGCATACCCTGCTCGATAACAAGGACGTCAAGTGCCGCGCGAGCGGCATAGATAGCTGCGCTGTACCCTGCCGGACCGCCTCCGAGAACGATCAGATCGTGGTTCGTCGACTCGCCCATAAGTTCTCCCTCGTTGAGATATCTCGATTCTTTCTGGTCATACCCATAGGGTACCAGTTCGATGCACCCATGCAGTAGAATTATGGGCGTTGTCGAACCAAGGAGACCGGATGGACGCCATCGACCAGCGCGATATCGAAGTCGCATCACCCGAATCCGGGGATGATGACGCTGCGCTCATCCCTCTCGATCATGACGACCAGGCGATCGCGGCGAATTCGCCTCAGCCGGTCATTGCGATCGTCCATGCTTCGGTGGGATCCGGCCACCGCGCTGCGGCGCTTGCCATCCAGGAGGCTTTCGAGGCCCTTCGCGGTAGCCACGGCATTCCGCAAAACGTACGAATCGATGTGATCGATATCCTCGACTACGGTCGCATCCATTTCGATGGCAACAAAACCGCTGCTTCGTTTACCGGGGCCACGAGGCCCATCTACGACATCACCTGGCGCTACACCTTGACCGGGCGCCTACTTTGGGGCGGCGGCTACAGCTGGTCGACGGTCATGTTCGATGACTTCACCTCATATATCGATAAGAATCGACCGCTTGCGGTCGTATGCACGCATATCACGGGCGCAAACGCCGCGGTCGGCGCACGTATGCTGACCGACGCCGAATTCCCGATCATCTGCGTGCCCACCGATTATGAGATCGAGGGCTGGTGGCCCCACCTGGAGACCGACCTGTTCTGCGTGGGAACCGAATTCATGGCGGAAACCCTGCGGCCAAGAAAGGTTCCCGAGCGCGCGATCAAGGTGACGGGCATCCCGGTCCGTCAGGGCTATCTCGCGCAATTCGACAGACTCGAGAAGAAGCGCGAGCTGGGACTTCCCGAAGATAAGACCATCGTGCTCGTTATGGCAGGTGCCAGTTTGCCGCAGCCCTATGTGCGCTTTCGAGATGCTATCGAGAAAACGATTCCCTATCTCAGAGGGCTCGAGGACATGCACTTCGTCTTCCTCCCGGGAAGGGACGATGAGTACCGGGCGAAGTTGGAGCGCATCTTCGGCGCCATGAGGCTCGACAACGTCACCGTCATGGGATATGTGACCGATATGGCGGGCCTTATGCACGCATCCGACCTCGCCATCCTCAAATCGGGCGGGCTCACCGTCACGGAATGCCTCTGCGCCGAGCTTCCCATGATCTTGCTGGGAAAGTCCTATGGCCAAGAGAAGGCGAACACCACGATGCTCACCTCAATGGGCGCGAGCATGCATGCCACCACGCCACGTGAGCTCATCATCACACTCAAGCACCTCCATGATCATCCCGGCGCGATCAAAGCCATGCTCATCAACGCCGATGTCCTAAGAAGACCGCTCGCCGCCGAGGATATCGCCCGCGCTGCGATGGAGCTTGTGGGAAAGACGTCGCATCGAAGCAAGCGGTTCGCAGAGTTCTATCTCGGCGACAAACCCGCTCACACGCGGTAATCGGCAATCGCCCTACCCGGTCTGCCATCTCGATCGCAAACAGCTGCACATGTTTTCCCGATAGAACACGGCCCGCTCGCAATCATATGCGAGCGGGCCGTGTAGCACCTATTCAGGCAGCTCTAAGACAGCAGAGATAAACCGCCGATTACAGCATGAGGAAGTAAGCGAGGAACGCAAGGGCCGCGATCCACATGAGCGGACGAATCTCGCTGACCTTACCCTTGAAGAGCGCGACGATTACGTAGGTGATGAAGCCGAGACCGATGCCGTTCGAGATGGAATAGGTGAACGGGATACCGGCAAGAATCATGAACGTCGGGAAGCCCTCGGTGATATCGGTCCAATCGACATCGACGACGTCGCTCATCATGAGGAAGCCGACGAAGACGAGGGCGCCGCAAGTGGCGGCAGACGGGATGCAGCTGATCACAGGCGAAAGGAACGCAGCGAGCAGGAAGATGGCACCCGCGACGATCGAGGAGAGGCCCGTACGGCCGCCATCGGCAGCGCCGGAGGAGGACTCGACGAACGTGGTGATCGACGACGCGCCGAAGAAGCCGCCCACCGCCGCTGCGATGGAGTCGACGACGAGGATCGGACGGATGTCCTCGACCTTGCCATCCTCGGTGAGGAACTCGCCCTGCTTAGCCACGGCCATAGCGGTGCCCATGGTGTCGAAGAAGTCGCTCATCATGAGCGAGAAGGCGAAGAGCAGCAGCGCCGGCGTAGTGAAGGCCTCGACGATTCCCATAACACCCGCAGGGGACTCCTGCAGCGGAGCACCGAAGGTGGAGAAGTCAAGCGGGGCGACGATAGCGGTCGGAATCGGCGTGACGCCGAGCGGGATGCCGGCGAGCGCGGAGATCACGATACCCCAGAGCAGCGCGCCCTTCACGTTCATCGAGTACAGGATGACGCTAAGGATGATGGAGATGACGCCAACGATGAAGGCGCCGGACTGGACGTCGCCGATGGCGACCATCGTGGACTCGTTGGCGACGATGATGCCGGCGTCCTTGAGACCGATCATGGCGATGAAGAGGCCCAGACCGATGGAGATGCCGTGACGCAGCGGAACCGGAATCGCATCCATGATGGCCTCGCGAAGGCCGCAGAGCACGAGCACCAGAATGGCGATGCCTTCGATCAGGATGACGGCCATGGCGGTCTGCCAACCGTAGCCCATCGAACCGCACAGCGTGTAGGCGACGATGGAGTTGATGCCCATGCCGGAGGCACAGGCGAGCGGGCGGTTGGAGAACAGTCCCATCGCGATCGTCATGATGGCGGCACCGATGCACGTGGCGGTAACCGCAGCGGTCATCGGAATGCCCGCTGCACTCAGGATGCTCGGATTCACGACGATGATGTAGGCCATGGCCAGGAAGGTCGTGATGCCGGCACGCACCTCCGTCGCTGCGCTCGAGTGGCGCTCGGATAGCTTGAAGAACGTATCCATCTACTCCCCTTTTCTGTTGATGTGTTCTTCCGATATGTCCCCGGCGCTACTGCGCGCCGCTGGAACCAAAACCACCGGTGCCGCGGTCCGTCTCATCGAGCTCGTCGACCTCGATGAGATTGACGACGGGAACCTGCTGGATGACGAGCTGGGCGATACGCTCGCCACGCTCGATATGAATGGTTTCCCGAGGATCGAGGTTGACGGCGATGATCTTGAGCTCGCCTCGGTAATGCGCATCGATGAGACCCGGTGTGTTCGCGATGGAGAGGCCGCGTTTCAACGCCATGCCGCTACGGGGTTGCACGAAGCCGGCATAGCCGTCCGGCAACGCGATGGCGAGTCCGGTGGAAATCAGAACCCGGCAGTGCGGGGCGATATCGACCGTCTCGTTGGCGCGAAGATCGAGCCCCGCATCCCCGCTATAGGCATACGAGGGAAGCTCGACCGAGGGATCGAGGCGCTTGATGGAAACGTTGATAGAAGCCATGTGTTACCTCAACTTGTTGAGTTCCTCAACGAACTCGTCGATGTCTTTAAAATCGCGATACACCGACGCGAATCTGATGTAGGCGACCTTATCGATCGATTCGAGACGCTTCAGGACCATATCTCCGATGTCGTGAGAGGAGACGGCTGTGAAGGGTTTGGACCTGATATCCTGCTCGATGCCGTCGATCAAACCATTAAGCGTTGAGAGATCGATATCCCGCTTCGAGGTGGCTCGCATCAAGCCGACAAGAAGCTTATTTCGATCAAAGGGTTGCCTGGTTCCGTCGCTCTTGATGACCTCGATAGGGTCCTCGCAGCGCTCAAAGGTCGTAAAACGATATGAACAGGCACGGCATTCACGACGCCGTTTAATGGCGTTCGCCTTATCCTGCATACGAGAATCGATGACACGCGTATCATCGGACCCGCATTTTGGACAGCGCATGAAACCTCCCTAACGATGAACTTGATTAGGGTAGCACTGTTAGGGAGGCTCAAGCGTGAGAAATACTAGATATAGTGAGTTGCAACATGCCTAGGACAGCGAATTCGGAACCAACAGCGTCATACCAGGCACGAGTGCCCCGGAAGCGAGGTCGTTCACCTCACGGATGACGTCGCTTGTCTGTTGGGTCGAAAGACCGTCGATGGGATGAGCTTCGGCAATTGCCCAGAGCGAGTCGCCGCCGCGTACCTCGACCTCGGAAAACTGAGTTGAGGCGAGTGCATCGTCGTGCGCAGCGGAGATCGAGGCTGACGCAATATGACCAGCGAAGAGAAGCGAGGCAAACGCGATCCCGATGACGAACCCCGCGATGATGCGGCGAGCCAGCGTCAAAGCGATCGAATTGGAAACGGGAGCTTGTGAAGGAGTTATGATACGGGTTGGATTCACAACCGTACCGCATTCGGTCGGAACGAGATGCCTCGGCTGCTCGGGCATGGAGGCCGCACCATCGATGACGACGAAGCGAGGCTTTTGAACTGCGCGGGGAATGAGTGCGAGGTTTCCGGAGGTATCGTAGCGAACGTTAGACATCGTTGATCTCCTTTCCGTTGATTCGACATGTTGTTTATATCGAATCGTCCGGACAAAGAACTGGCGCTGGAACGAGTGTTCGTATATCATTATGTTCGAACAGCTGTTCCTGTCAAGACAAATTCGAACATTTGTTTGACGCGTTTCAAAGGAGGACCCATGCCCCGAAGGATCACGAAGCGACAGCAGCAGATTTACGATTACATCCGCGCTTATCAACGTGCGAAAGGGTATCCGCCGAGCGTTCGCGAGATGGCGGCGGCGGTGGGCCTCTCCTCCCCTTCCACCGTGCATGCCCATCTGAACACGCTCGAGGAGCTCGGGCTCATCAAGCGCGATGCGACCAAACCCCGCGCGCTCGAAGTGTTCAATGCCGATGGCTCCTCGGTCAAGCTGGCCGAGGTGACTGAGGCCCCGGATCGCGGCACCGTCACGCTGCCCCTAGTCGGACGTGTCGCCGCTGGCATGCCTATCCTCGCCGAGCAGAATATCGAGGACTCCTTCACGATTCCCGCTGAGATCGCGACGGAATCCGCTTCCTTCATACTGGAGGTCCATGGGGACTCGATGATCAACGTCGGCATCTTCAACGGCGACTATATCATCGTCCGCGAGCAGAAGAGCGCTATGAACGGCGAGATCGTCGTTGCCATGATCGATGGGGAGGCTACGGTCAAAACCTTCTACAAGGAGAACGGCCGCGTGAGGCTTCAGCCTGAAAACGATGCGATGGAGCCGATCTACGCCCAGAATCCGACGATTCTCGGCAAGGTGGTCGGTCTCATGCGTCGCTTCTAGCCTTTCCGACGCATGTCGCGATCGATTCCAAAAGGCGAGCGCATCCTAGTCTTCGACACGATTCGCGGAGCGACCATCTGCTCGATGGTCGCTTTCCACCTATGCTACGACCTCGCATATCTATCAGGTATCGAAATGCCGTGGTTTACCGGAACCGCCTTTCAAGCCATATGGCGCTCGAGCATCAGCTGGACGTTCCTCTTCATCGCGGGCTGGATGACGAGTTTCTCCCGCAACAACGCCAAGCGCGCCGCTGTCTACGGAATCGCGGCGCTTCTGGTGTTCGTCTCCACCTCGTTGGCAAGCGTCGATACCGCCGTGAACTTCGGAATCATGTTTTGCATGGCGGCATCCACGCTGCTCTATATCGCCCTGGAACGCTGGCTATGTCTCTTCGACGCGCGGGTCTTAGGGGTGGCGTTCGTCGCCCTGTTCCTCTTGACGCTCGACGTATGCCGACAAACGTACCCTTTCCAGGGCCTCGCTTGGTTAGGGTTTCCCTACCCGGGATTCAGCTCGGGAGACTATTATCCGATTATCCCGTATGCATTCATGTATCTCACGGGAGCGAGCTGGGCCCGTCGATTCAATCAATCTCATCCTGCAGGTTATCCGGAATGGATGAAGCGAGATTGGTGTCCTCCCCTATCCGTGATCGGACGAGCGAGCCTCGCCATCTACCTGATTCACCAGCCACTCATCCTCCTGGTCCTTCAACTCGCTAACGGAATCTGACCGATAGGGGTCGAGGAGCCGCGCGACGCGTACCGGAACCCTGCAAAGCAGGAGGGTCCCCTCGGGTTCGAATGCTATCGAGACTACGGTGCCCTGGTCGCGTACCATTTTGACGAGGTCGCCTCGGCGATATGGGACGAGCGCACAGACCAGCTCATCGAGGGAGGAGGCCTCCTGCTCTATTCGCCCGGCGAGCGCATCGGCACCCCATCCGGTCCGCGCGGAGAACAGGATGCAGTCGGGGTATCTTCTAGCGAGATACTCACGGTCGTGATCATCAAGCAGGTCCACTTTGTTGAACACGATGACCGATGGGATATCTCCAGCCCCGATTTCGTCAAGTACGCGCTCGACCGCCTCGATATGGCGCTCTCGATCATCATCCGCAACGTCAACGACCTTGATGATGAGGTCAGCCTCCCGAACCTCAGCCAACGTCGATTTAAATGACTCGACCAAACCATGGGGAAGCTTCTGAATAAAGCCGACGGTATCGGTGACCGTCATGCTACGGCCGCCGGGAAGACGATAGGATCGGGTGGTAGGGTCGAGCGTGGCGAACAGCTTGTCCTGGGCAAGAACATCCGAGCCGGTAAGCCGATTGAGCAACGAGGACTTCCCAGCGTTCGTGTAGCCCGCTAAGGCAACCCTGAAAGCAGCTGATTTGACCCTTGACTTAGATTGAACCTCTCGGCGCCGCTCAACTTCTACGAGTTCTCGCTTGATCTGAGCTATGCGGCTTCTGATAAGCCGCCGGTCCACCTCGAGCTGACTCTCGCCCTGGCCGAACCTGCTTCCGATGCCGCCGCGCGTCTGCTCTTTCGCAAGATGGCTCCACATACCGCGAAGACGAGGAAGCAGGTACTGAAGCTGGGCGAGCTGCACTTGAAGCCTGCCTTCGCGCGTGGTCGCATGCAATCCGAAGATATCGAGGATAAGGGCGGTCCGATCGATGATTTTCACCGGCTCACCGACCAGGCGCTCAAGATTACTCTGCTGCGAGGGACTGAGTTCATCGTCGAAGATGACGACATCGGCATCGATACGGTTGACGAGTCCGCGCAATTCCTCTGCTTTGCCGGAACCGATCAGGGTTCGGGGGTTAGGGCGATCGAGTCTTTGGGTGAGACGAGCGACGGTGACCGCACCCGCGGTATCGGCGAGGCGCTCGAGCTCATCGAGCGAGCGATCCACCGGCCAGCTGCCATCTCGGCGGTCGATTCCAACGAGCACTGCTCGCTCGGGTTCGGGAGCGGTGGGAATCAAGGGAAACCTCGCCACGTCACATGCCTTCCCTCGAACGGATGAAGTCAAGGGCACCGTCAAGTCCCCGCTCATCTATATCGATCCAGACCATGCGCGCATCCCTCCTGAACCAGGAAAGCTGTCGCTTCGCGTACCGCCTGCTGCGCTGTTTGATGAGGGCGCGAGCCTCGTCCATGGTCAAGCAGCCATCAAGCGCATCGAGTACTTCTTTATACCCGATGGCTTGCCGTGAGGTGATCGCGGTGGAAAATCCCGCATCTTTCAGTTTCTTCACCTCGTTTACCAGGCCCTTTTCGAACATCGTGTCGACGCGCCG
>CASFIQ010000123.1 GCA_949294785.1 uncultured Collinsella sp. | reverse complement strand
CCGAGATGACGAGCTCGATCGCGCCGTGGAGCTCGCCCGCCGCGCCGCGACCGCCGGTGCCGATGCGCTTATCGTGGCGGATTGGGGGCTCATGCGCCGCCTGCGCCGCGCGCTTCCCGCCATGGAACTCCATCTTTCCACCCAGGCGGGCGCGGCGAGCCCCGAGGCGGTGCGCCTCGCCGCCGACGAGTTGGGCTGCGCCCGCGTCACCTGCGCCCGCGAGCTCTCGGTCGCCGAGATCGCCGAGCTCGCCGCCACCGGCGTCGAGATCGAGGCGTTCTGCCATGGTGCGATCTGCATCAGCTGGTCGGGGGCCTGCTCGTTTTCCGCCTTGCGCCTGGGGCGCTCGGCCATGCGCGGCGACTGCGCGCAGCCGTGCCGGCGCGATTACGCGCTTGTGGACGACGCGGGCGCCGTGCTCTCCGACCCGGACGCGCCGAAGCTCCTGTGCCCCCGTGATTACCTGGGCATCCGTCATCTTGATGCGCTCGCCACGGCGGGTGTCGCCGCCCTTAAGATCGAGGGTCGCATGAAGAACCCCGACTACGTGTTCAACGTGGTCGGTGCCTACCGCTCCGCGCTCGACGCGATCGCGGCGGGTGGGGAATACGATGCCGATGCGCTCGCGCGCCGCCTCGCGCGCTCGTTCAACCGCGGTTTTACCGATGCGTACCTCGTCGGCGACGCGGCACGCACCGGCGCCGCGCTCATGAGCCCCGAGCGCTCGTGCAACCAGGGGCTGCGTGTGGGCGAGGTCGTGCGGCGCCGGCGCCACGAGGTGCTCGTGCGCTTCGACGAGGCGGTCCGCGCTGCCGACACGCTCGAGATTCGCACCATCCTTCCCGTCGATGCCGGGGCGGATGTCCCGCGCCGCTGGCCGCTTGTTCCCAGCGGCTCCGACGTTGCGGTAGGCGAGCTCGCCTGGGTGCGCTGCAAGCGGCGTGTCGAGGTGGGAAGCCCGGTCTACCTGGTGGCGAGCTCTGATGTCCTGGACGCCTCGCGCGCAGCGGTCGAGTCCCTGCGCGCCGAGGCCGACGCACGGGCTGCGGACCCGGCCGCCGCGCCCGCACGGGAACAAGGCGATCGCGGCGCCGATGGCGAGGCCGCAGGGGCGTCGTCCCTCGGCTTCGGCGCCCGCCGCGTCACCGACCGCGCCGCCGCGCATAACGGCGTCTCCCTCGGAGACGCCGCCCGAGCCGTCGCGCCCGCACACCCCGCATCCCCGGTGCCGGGTCCCGCCATGGTGCTCGCCCGAGACCTCGGTCGGGCGCGCGAGCTTCTCGCGGCGGACCCCTCGCGCGAGGTCGCCGTGCTCGCCTGGGCGCTCGAGGACCGCCTGGAACCGGGTGACGACATCGCGCACCGCCTCACCGTCATCCTCGATGAGATGATGCGCCCGGGGGACGCACCGCGCGTGCGGGAGCTCTGCCGGCGCTTCGGCCGCGTGGTGTGCCGCAACATGGGTCAGGTTGCGATCGTCCGCCGCGAGGTGCCGCGCTTCGACGTCGCGGCGCCCGTCTTCTGCGCGAGCGCCGAGACGGCGCGCACCCTTCGCGACCTGGGTGCGGAGCGCATCTATCTTCCCGACGAGCTCTCCCCTAATGATGCAGCCCGTATCGCCTCCGCGCTTCCGGCCTTGCAGTTTGCGCATGGCCTGCCCGCTCCGCGCGAGCTCATGGTCATGGAGCATTGCGTGCTCGCCGCCGAGGGCCCCTGCGCCCATGCGTGCGCCGTGTGCCCGCGCCGTCGCAAGCGGCGCTTCCTGCGCGACGGCGAGGGGTCGTTGCTCGCGGTCGCGGTCGATGCGCGCGGGCGCACACGCATCTTCGATGGGGAGCTTCCCGACTGACCGGAGCGCTCGCCCCACGGGGCGGGTTTTCCGCTACACTGGTCGAGTTACGCAATTGCCAGCACCGCCCGTGCGGGACGCGCGTCGAGCGTCTCGCGGGCGAGGGTGCTAGATGCAAGGAGAGAAGAGATGCTTCCCGTAGACGAGCAGATGCGCATCATCACCTCGGGCGTCGCGCAGATCGTGCCCGAGGCGGACCTTCGTAAGAAGCTCGAGCGCGGCGTGCCCCTGAACATCAAGCTGGGCGTCGACCCCACGAGCCCCGACCTGCACCTGGGCCATGCGGTCCCCCTGCGCAAGATGCGCCAGTTCCAGGATCTCGGTCACAAGGTGACCCTCATCATCGGCAACGGCACCGCCATGATCGGCGACCCCTCGGGCAAAAACGCCACGCGCCCGCAGCTCACGCAGGAGGAGGTCGAGGCCAACGCCGCGACCTACGTCGCCCAGGCCATGAAGATCCTCGACCCCGAGAAGACCGAGATCGTGCACAACGGCGACTGGATCCTCTCGCTCGACCTGAAGGGCATGCTCGAGCTCTGCAGCAAGTTCACCGTGGCGCGCATCCTGGAGCGCGACGACTTCACCAAGCGCTACCAGTCGCAGACGCCGATCGCCCTGCATGAGTTCCTCTACCCGGTGATGCAGGCGTTCGACTCGG
>CASFIQ010000122.1 GCA_949294785.1 uncultured Collinsella sp. | reverse complement strand
GGCCCTCTCCGCCGAGCGGGTAAGCCACCGCTTGGCCCCGCGCCGAGCCGCAGATCGCGCGGGCGCAAGCGCTCCTAGGCGATCTCGGCGGCACACTCGACGACACCGCGGGGGCGGCGGCCGATGCGGCGGAGAGCCTCGCGGCGGCGGGGTCGCGCATGGACGCCCTCGCCGATGAGATCTCCCAGATCTCCGGCGCCCGTGCAGTCGTCGAGCTGCGCGACCTCGGCTCGATCGATGCGGACGCCGCAGCGGAGCACCTCGCCGCGCCCGCGAAGATCGTCGACGAGGCGGTCTTTCCCGTAGCGACCTACGGCGAGGGGGTCGCTCCCTTCTACATGAACCTTGCGCTTTGGGTGGGCGGCTTAGTACTCGTGACCATATTCAAGCTCGAGCTCGCCGGAAGCGAATCGGACAAGGTCCCGCCCCGCCAGGCGTTTCTTGGCCGCTGGCTGCTTCTCGCGCTCATGGGGCAGGTGCAGGCGATCGTATGCTGCACGGGCGCGATCGCCCTCGGCGTGACGTGCGTCTCGCCTATCGGGCTCGTCTTCGCGGGCATGGTCGCATCGGCCGCCTACGTGCTCATCGTCTATACGCTCGCCTCCGCGTTCAAGCACATCGGCAAGGCGCTCGCCGTGCTGCTCGTGGTGCTTCAGATCCCCGGCGCCGCCGGCACCTATCCCATCGAGATGATGCCCGCGTTCTTCCAGGCGCTCAACCCGTGGCTGCCCTTCACCTACGGCATCGGCGCCATGCGCGAGGCGATCGCGGGCTTCTACGGGAACGTCTTCGCACGGGACCTCGGCATGCTTGCCCTGTTCGGCCTGGCGGCCCTCATCATCGGCCTCGGCGCCCGGAAGCGCCTGCTTCCGCTGAACGCCTTCTTCGACCTGCGCCTGCGCGCAACCGACCTCATGGTCGCCGACCATGGTGCGGACGGCCGTCACCTTGCCGATGCGGCCCTGATCGAAGCAGATGACCCCTTCGGCAGCGGGCGCGGGCGGAGGCGCTCCCCGCAAGGGCAGGAGCGACTCCTGCGCCGCGGTGAGATCGCGCTCATCGTCGTGCCGGGGGCGCTCATCGCGCTCGCCTGCCTGGCCCACGCGAAACTCGAGCTCCTCCTCGCGTGGATCTGCGCGGTCGCCGCGATCTGCGCGTACTTCATCGTCATCGACTACCGCGGCGCGCAGCTGCACTCGAGCGGCGGGCACGGTGCAGTCGAGCCGGAAACGCCAAAGGCTGCGTCGGACCGGCCCGCATCCGGCGGAGCGGCAGCCCAAGACCGATAGGAGGCAACTATGCGCAGCATCTGGAATTTCATCCAACGCGACGTGCGCCATCTTCGCGCAAGCGCGACCGCGGCGGTCGTCACCGTGGGAATCATCATCGTGCCCTCGCTCTACGCCTGGTTCAACATCCAAGCGAGCTGGGACCCCTATGGCAGCACCCATGAGCTCACGGTCGCGATCGCAAACGATGACGAGGGGTATTCGAGCGAGCTCTCCCCCATCGAGCTCAACCTGGGCGCGCGCGTGGAGGACCGGCTGCTGCGCTCGGACAGCATCGGGTACGTGAGCGCCGCGCACGATGACGCGGTCGAAGGGGTCAAGGCGGGAAGGTACTACGCCGCCGTCATCATCCCCAAGGATTTCTCGCGCCGGCTCATGAGCGGACTCTCCGACGATCCCCGGCCCGCGGAGGTGGCCTTCCTGCAGAACCAGAAAGAGAACGCTATCGCCCAGATCGTAACCGGGAAGGCCGCGACCGCGGTGGAACGCGACATCGACCGGGACTTCTCCGCAGCGGTGAGCGAGACGGGGGCGGGTGCGCTCGACGAGCTCGGCCGTCTTCTCGATGACGGGCAGGTGGGCGAGATGGCGTCCAACCTGGCTGACGCGATCGCGGGGGCGCGTCAGACGCTTGCCGACGGGGCGGGGGCCGCGCGCTCGCTCGCGGGCTCGACCGCTTCCGCGCAAGGGCTGCTCGACGCGGGCGCCGCGACCTTCGCCGGGCTCGCCGCGCCCGGCGGCGAGCTTCAGGATGCTATCGGCGAGAGCGCGGAGGGGCTTCT
>CASFIQ010000121.1 GCA_949294785.1 uncultured Collinsella sp. | reverse complement strand
CGCTAGCGGCGGGGGAGCGGGCCGCCTTCGACGTGGTCCGCTACAACCCGCACAAGGACGATACCGACCTGGGCCTCGCGCTCGGCGAGTGCGCGCGCAGGTGGCCGGGGGCGCGCCTGCGCGCGACCTGCCTTACGGGCGGCAACCCCGATCACGCGCTGGCGGTGCTCGGACGTCTCGCGGCGTATGCGACATCGCCGGCGGCTGACGGCGCCGCGAGCCGAACGGTTGAATCCGCTCCGAAAGCCGAGGTGCCGCCAGCGGTCGAACTCGTTGAGGACGGCTTCTCGGCGCGGATCGCCCAGGCGGGAGCGACCTGGCACATCGACGGCGCCCGGGGGGCGCGCTTCTCGTTCGTGCCGCTCTCGGCGGCGGGCGCCGTGGTGTCTGAGCGCGGCATGCGCTGGGAGCTCGATCGCGCGCCGGTCGCGCTTCTCGACGACCTGGGTATCTCCAACGTCATCGAACGCGACCGCGCCGCCATCACCTGCCATGCCGGGATTATCGCCTGCTGGCTCTTCCCCCGCTGCTGACAGGTAAGATTCATCAAGCTATCAAACGCAGGAGACCCCGGCGGGATTCCCAACCGAACAATCCGCAGCCGCTGCGTGGCGAGGACGTTCGGTGGGAACCCGCCGGGGTCTCCGTCAGGTTCCGATCAGGCGCTTACGCTGCGCCGAGGACGGATCTTACTGGTAGTCGACCACGTCGATCCAGCTCATGAGGAACTCCTCGTCGCTCTTGCGCTTGCGCGCGAGCTCGGAGGCCGCCACGATCGAGGTCCACTGGTGGACGATCTGCTGCGGCATGTCGGCGCGGTCGCAGTAGAGCTCCAGGTACTGGTCGGCCATCTCCTTGTCGCGCAGGCAGAACAGCAGGTAGGTCATCGCGACGTCGGAGGCGGGGTTGCCCTGGGTGGCGTGCGCCCAGTCGCAGACGTAGAGCTGGCCGTCGTCGCCCACGATCACGTTGGACGGGTTGAAGTCGCCGTGGCACACATAGCCCTTGGACTTCAGGCCGTTCAGGCGCTCGAGCAGGTTGTAGCGCGTGGTGGCGTTGATCTGGTCGAGCGAGTTGATCATACGGGTGTACTTGTCGAACTGGCGGTTCAGCAGGGTGCAGGTGTGGCCGTGGATCTCGATCTGCAGGTCCACGAACTGCTCCAGGTACTCGCCGAAGCGCTGCGGCTCGGCATCCATCTTCTCGGCGAGGGTGACGCCGGGGACCTTGCTCGTGATGAGGGCCCAGCCGCCCTCCTCCAGCTCGGTGACCTCGAGGGCCTTCGGCGAGCGGATGCCGGTCTCGTTGATGCGGGCGAGGTTCAGGGCCTCGTTGAAGACGTCGGAGACGGGCTTGTTCTCGTTGAAGACCTTGGCGATCTTATCGCCCAGGTCGTAGACGACCTTGTTGCCGCGGTGGACGATCTCGACCTTGGACTCGGGAAGTTTCATGATGCGTCCTTTCTCGGGTTGATGTGCCCGTGGGAGCCGGGGGAGAGGCGTTGGCGCCGCATCCCCCGGCAGGTTCGCTTACGTGCTAGTCCTCGTAGGACTTCGGCTCGCGGCCGTAGTACGCGTCGAGGTAGAGCTCACGGATCTCGCTCATCAGCGGGTAGCGCGGGTTGGCGCCGGTGCACTGGTCGTTGAACGCGTTCTCGGTCATCTCGTCCAGGGTCTCGAGGAAGTACTTCTCGTCCACACCGTACTCGGCGATGGTCTTCTTGATGTCGATGGTCTCCATGAGCTCCTCGAGCTTGGCGATGAAGTTCTCGAAGACCTCGCGGTCGTCGGCGCCGGTGCAGCCCACGTAGCGGCCCAGCTCGGCGTAGTCATGCAGCGCGTGCGGGTACTGGTACTGCGAGAAGGTGCCCATCTTGACGGGCTTCTCGGCGGCGTTGTAGCGCATCACGCGGGTGAGCAGCACCGCGTTGGCCAGGCCGTGCGGCAGGTGGTGGTAGGCACCCAGCTTGTGGGCCATGGAGTGGTTGACGCCCAGGAAGGCGTTGGCGAAGGCCATGCCGGCCAGGCAGGAGGCGTTGTGCATCTCCTCGCGGGCATGCGGGTCCTTGGCGCCGTTCTTATAGGCGGACGGCAGGTTCTCGAAGACGAGCTTCACGGCGCGCATGGACAGGCCGCGCGTGTAGTCGGAGCTCATGATCGAGACGTAGGACTCGATGGCGTGGGTCATGACGTCGATGCCCGAGGCACAGGTGAGGCCCTTGGGCGCGGTCATGGCGTTGTCAACGTCGACGATGGCCATGTTCGGCAGGAGCTGGTAGTCGGTGATGGGCCACTTGAGGCCGGTCTCGGCATCGGTGATGATGGCGAACGGCGT
>CASFIQ010000120.1 GCA_949294785.1 uncultured Collinsella sp. | reverse complement strand
GCTATCTGAAGGAGCAGAAGCCTGGCGTGCGCGTCGTCGCCGTCGAGCCCGACGCATCGCCCGTCCTCGAGGGCGGCCCTGCCGGCCCGCACAAGCTGCAGGGCATCGGCGCGGGCTTCGTACCCGAGGCGCTCGACACCTCCGTGTACGACGAGGTCATCCCCGTCGCCGCCGAGGACGCCTTCGCAACCGGACGCGAGCTGGGCCGCACCGAGGGCATCCTCGCCGGCATCTCGTCGGGCGCCGCGCTCTGGGCCGCGCTCGAGGTGGCGCGGCGCCCCGAGATGGCGGGCAAGACCATCGTGGTCGTGCTCGTGGACACCGGCGAGCGCTACCTGTCGACCGAGCTCTTCGCCTCGTGACCGCCATGGGCACCGCGTCATCCGCAAATCCGCGCGTCCTGATCGCCCTGAGCGGCGGCGTCGATTCGAGCGTCGCCGCCTGGCTCCTCAAGGAGCAGGGCTACGACTGCGTCGGCGCCATCATGCGCCTGCATGACGGGACATGCGCCGCGGACGGCGGCCGCAACGCGGGCATCGAGACCGATCCCGCCGGCAACGAATCGGATGACGTCGTCTCCGCGCGCGCCGTGGCCGAGCGGCTCGGCATGCCCTTTCACGTGCTCGACCGCCGCGACACCTTCGCGCGCGACGTGATCGAGCCCTTCGTCGCCGCCTACGAATGCGGCATCACGCCCAACCCCTGCTGCATCTGCAACCGTCGCATCAAATTCGGGGCGCTGCTCGACGCGGCGCGCGAGCTCGGCTGCACGCATCTTGCAACCGGCCACTACGCGCGCATCGTGCGCACAGCCGACGGCGCCCCCGCGCTCGCCAAGGCGCGCGACCTTGCCAAGGACCAGAGCTATTTCCTGTACGGCCTTAGCGACGACGCCCTCGCACACGTGCTCTTCCCGCTCGGCGACCTCACCAAGGAGGGGGATGTGCGCCGCATCGCACGCGAGCAGGGCTTCGCCTCCGCCGAACGCCGCGACAGCCAGGGCATCTGCTTCGTTCCGGATAACGACTTCGCCTCCTTTATCGAGCGCTGGCGCGATCGCGCGCTCGAGGCGGGCGATATCCTCGATACCTCCGGGCGCGTAATCGGCCGTCACCGGGGAGCGATTCGATACACCGTGGGGCAGCGGCGGGGTCTCGGCGTCGCCGCGGCGCACCCCCTCTACGTGACCGCCGTCGACGCGCGCGCGAACACCGTGACCCTGGGCAGGGAAGCCGACCTCATGGCCCGAGCGCTCATCGCCCGCAACTGGATCTGGACGGGAGCGGATGCCGCGCACGCGGCCGCGCTCGACGTCGAAGCGGAAGCGTCCGTCGCCGTCTGCGCGAAGATTCGCTACCATCAGCCCGATCAGGAAGCCGTCTTGCACCTCCTCGATAGCGATGACCGCCTGGACCGCACCGGAACGGGCCCTGTCATGCGCATCGACTTCGCCGAACCGCAGCGCGGCATAGCGCCCGGACAGGCGGTCGTGGCCTATCGCGGAGATGCGGTCCTCGGCGGCGGAACGGTGGAGCGCGCGCTGCGCTGAACCGTCCGGGACCGACCGGGCGCGATCTGAATCCGAGCATCGATTGCACAGGGCGCCTTGAGCGCGCATCTCACCGCACCCTAGCCATTTTTGACCGGGTTTGCATGTTTTGATGCGCGGGCCCCCGTCCACGCGCGATCCGTTCCTGCGGAATCCTCGTCTCCCGCCGCGCGCCGCGCCCGCCTTCAGGGCTATCGTGCACTGAGAATCGTACATTTCAGGTCAAAAATGGATATCCGGGCTCATACCGATCGACGACAGCGCCCACCTCACCGCTCTCGCCCGCTTTTTTCGCAAAACGGGGGACGGCCTACGCGAACGCGGGCCGTCCCCTGAGAAGCGCGGGCGCCCGAGACGGCGACTGCGCTATGCGCGCGAACGCGGGCGCCCGCGCCGCTTACGCCATGATCTTGCGGAAGAGCTCCACCACGGTCGCGTGATCGGCCTCGCGCGGGTTGCCCGGGTAGCAGGCATCCGCCAGCGCGTCGTCGGCGATCTGGTCGAGCTCGTCCTCGGTGATGGCCTCGCAGACCTTCGGGATGTTCACGTCCTCGGAGAGCTGGCGCACCGCGGCGATGGCGGCGTCGGCGGCCTCGTCGGTCGTCATGCCGGTGGTGTCCACGCCCATGGCGACGGCGACGTCGGCCAGGCGCTCGGCGACGACCGGCTTGTTGAACTCCATGGCGATGGGCAGAAGCATCGCGCAGGCCACGCCGTGCGGCGTGTCGTAGTGCGCGGAGAGCGTGTGCGCCATGGCGTGGTCGATACCCAGACCCACGTTGGAGAAGCCCATGCCGGCGATGTACTGGGCGAGCGCCATGCCCTCGCGGCCGGAGCCGGGGACGCCGCTTCTGGCCTCGGCCACGGCGTCGCGCAGGTTCTTGGCGATGAGCTCGATCGCCTTCAGATGGAACATGTCGGTGAGCTCCCAGGCGCCCTTGGTGGTGTAGCCCTCGATGGCGTGGGTGAGCGCGTCCATGCCGGTCGAGGCGGTGAGGCCGGCGGGCATGGTGGCCATCATCTCAGGGTCGACGACGGCGACCTCGGGGGCGTCGTTGGTGTCGACGCACACGAACTTGCGGACCTTCTCCACGTCGGTGATGACGTAGTTGATGGTGACCTCGGCGGCGGTACCGGCGGTGGTGGGCACAGCGATGGTGAAGACGGCATGGTTCTTGGTAGGGGCGACGCCCTCGAGCGAGCGCACGTCGGCGAACTCGGGGTTCTCGATGATGATGCCGATAGCCTTGGCGGTGTCCATCGCGGAGCCGCCGCCCACGGTGACGATGCAGTCGGCGCCCGCGGCCTTGTAGGCCTCGACGCCGTCGGTCACGTTCTGGATGGTGGGGTTGGGCTTGACCTCGTCGTAGAGGCTCCAGGCGATGCCGGCCTCGTCGAGCAGGTCGGTCACCTTGGCAGTGACGCCGAACTTCACCAGGTCGGGGTCGGAGCACACGAAGACCTTCTTGTAGCCGCGACGCTCGATCTCGCCAGGAATCTCCTTGATGGCGCCGGCGCCATGGTAGGAGATGGTGTTGAGGACGATTCGATTTGCCATGAGTTCCTCCTTGCACTATGTGTGAAGCGGCGCCGCCGGTCGAGCGGCGTCCCTGATACTAGATATACCGCAAAATCGGAGCGGCATGAGGCCTCGAGGGCGAAGGAAATCGATAAATGGACACCGGGTGCCACAAGCGAGCCGGAGTCTTACGTGCAATGGCGCCATTCGGGGTCGGTGAGGATGCGCGCCGCGGCAAGCCCCATGGGCAGAAAGAGGATGATCATGACCGCCCGGAACCCCCAATCGAGCGCCGAAAGCGTCTCGAGCGCCCCCATGAAGTAGACGGCGCGGTACAGGTAGAGACCGGGCACCATGATCACGATCGAGGGAACGGTGAGCGAGATACGCGGCAGATGCGTGCGGCGCGTCGCGAACGCGGCGAGCATCCCCGCGACGAACGAGCCCAGAAACGCGGCCGCCTCGGGCGTGAGCACCGCGGCATCGACCAGCGCGAGGCGCAGCGTGTTGGCAACCGCGCCGACGATGCCCGCCGTGGCCGCCATGCGCGGCGGCGAGTTGAACATCATCGAGAACCCGAACACCCCGACGAAGCTCATCGCAAGGCGGAGCAGCGTGAGCGGAACGGGCCCGAGGCCCAAGTCGACGAACTCGTCGGGGGTGAGCTGCGCTCCCGACGAGATGAGCCAGGCGATGAGCGTCGCGGTCACGATGATCGAGAGCGCGTAGACCGCACGCTCCACGCCGGCGCGCAGATCGAGCTTGGCGATATCGAGCCCGCTCGTGATGAGCGGAAACCCGGGGATCACGAAGAGCATCGCGCCGATATAGCCCGCGTTATGGCGAAGCGCCGCCGGCTCGATAAGGCCGACGGCATGAGTCGCGGCGACGTAGGCGCAGCAGGCCACCGCGACACCCGTCCCCGCGCAGGCGAGATGCGTGAGATGGCGGTCGAGCATAAGGCGGCGCACCAGGTTGCCCAGGCCCGCACCCACGAATGCGCAGAACATCTCGATGGGGCCGCCGCCCAGCAGGAACACGAAGGCGCAGCACGCCGCTGCGGCGGCAAGGCCGACCTGCCAGGGGGCGTAGTTCCCCGGCTTGCGCTCCACGGCGTCCATCCGGTCATGGAACTCCCCCACCGTCCACGAGGCGCCCTCGGCGCGGATGTCGCACACAAAGCGCTCCATGTTCCAGATGCGCTCGGTGTTGACGCCGGTCGTGTGCAACGAGGCGACCTCGGAGAACGAGCCCGTCTCGTCGAAGCAGGTGCAATCGATCGCCGTGAGGCTGATATCGGTCGAACACGTCACGCCGAGCACGTCGGCCGTGGCGTTCATGGCATCGCGGACGCGCCAGGTGCTCGCCCCCGCCGAGAGGATGATGAGCCCGACCCGGCAGATGATCGAGGATTTATCCGCGATTCCCGCACTCGGCGCCAGCTCGCCCTGCGCATCGAGGACCTCGTGCCAGGGCACCGCCATATGG
Source organism: uncultured Collinsella sp. (assembly GCA_949294785.1). Taxonomy (GTDB): domain Bacteria; phylum Actinomycetota; class Coriobacteriia; order Coriobacteriales; family Coriobacteriaceae; genus Coprousia. Next base: position 1,725 of record CASFIQ010000120.1, on the reverse strand, counting down.
TTCGCATGCGGCACCCGCGTATGGCGGGCGCGATGACCGCCGGAGCCCGCCGCGGGCGCCGATTCGGCGCGCGGGGATGCGGTGGAAGAGGCCATGGGGTCGTTCGCGGCGGCGGTCGGTGCGGTCTCGGTGCGCGACATGGGGAGGCGCTCCTCTCGGGCGCGGCGCCGCGCGGGTCGCGCGCGGTCGCCGGATGCAGGGCATCTCCTATCCTAGCAAACCCCGTCCCGCCCATGGGGCGCCTCTGCATGGGGCGCCTCTGCATGGGTCGTCCCCGCCAGGAAAAGGCGCATGCCGGCGATCGCGACCGCGACGGGGACCACGATGGTACCCGTGGTCCCCAACGGGGCGAGCAGGTCCCAGAGCGGCTCGACCAGAAAGGAGGCGGCGTTCACCACCGCGTGGAGCAGCATGCTGCACCGGAGCCCGCCGCGCCGGTAGACGTAGCCGAAAACCATGCCCAGCGCACTCGCGTAGGCGACCTGCACCGGGTTCACGTGGAGCGCGCCGAAGGCGAGCGCCTGGATCGCGTTGGCCAGCCAGAACCGCGCCGTCGGGATGGCGGGAAGGTCCGCGGTCGCGGCGAAGAGCGCCCCGCCGCTTTGCCAGCGCGCCCGCCATTCCGGGCAGACGGCGCGCAGGGCGAACTCGAACATGACGCCGCGGCACATGAGCTCCTCGAGCACGGGCGCGCCCACGCAGAGCACGAGCAGCGCGCTCACCGACAGCAGGCTCGTCCCTGACGAGTCCATCATCTCGTCGTACTCGCCCATCAGATCCGGCAGGAGCGGCGACGCGAGGGTGAGCGCCACCGAGATGACGATCTGGAGTGACAGCCCCAGCAGCACGATGCCGCCGCATCTGCGGGCAAGGGCGAGCGGGGCGGCATCTCGGGGAGCCCGGCCGAGCGACGCGCACGAACGCGGTGCGAGGTAGCGCCACCAGGGCGCGAACAAGGCGATCGCCGAGACCTGCACCGCGATCGAGTACCAGTTGTCGTACTCCGCGGCGAAGACCGCAGACGAGGCCCCTCCCGCAACCAACTCGGCGATGCGCACCGCGAGCGGGTCGAGGAGCAGGGCGCCCGCCACGCTCGCCGCGAGATAGGCGGCGATCACGCCCAGGCAGGCGGCGATCCAGCCGAAAAAGCACGCTGCGCGGCGCGCGGGCCCGACGGCGACGAAGCGCACGGGCTCCGAAGGCCCCGCCGCCCCGGACGGGTGCGCGCCCGCATCGTCGGTCGACGGGGTACCCCAGTACTCCTCATACGTACGGCGTTCCATCAGGCGGCATCCCTTCCGTCCGAGGCGCGATCCGCCGGGAGCTCGGCGCCCTGCCCGAAGGCCCCGGTGGGCGATATGTCGAACGGAAAGGTTCCGCAGCGGTTGAACGCCGCGATGAACATGCGTATGGCGTTGGAGGGCGTGGTCCCCACGCGCTGGGTCGCCGCCGCGAAGGCTGCCTTCTCGGAAGGCAGCACCTTCGCGACGACCGGGGTCATGTGGTCGGCCATGGTTGGTCCTTACAGGCGCGATGCTGGTGCGTTTCCGGCGCGGGTGTTGCACTACGTTTCTGGTTCCGCGCTAGGTGGTTCGTTTCTGCCATATTGGTATTACTTAGTTTTACTATGTCATACCCCTGCAGGAAGAATAGCATATGCGCGACCGGCTGGCAAGTTGCGCATGCTGAGGGGGCTATTGATTCGCGTATTGTAATAAAGTGAAT
>CASFIQ010000119.1 GCA_949294785.1 uncultured Collinsella sp. | reverse complement strand
GCGCGGAAGCGCGGATCGGCCAGGCGCTCGGGTGCCACGTACATGATCTGGTACCAGCCCTCGCGGGCGCGTTTGAGCACGGTGTTCTGCTGGGCCGGGGTGAGGGTCGAGTTGAGGTACGAGGGCCGGGCGCCCGCCGCCTTGAGTGCGCGCACCTGGTCGCCCATGAGCGAGACGAGGGGGCTCACCACCAGCGTGAGGCCGGGGAGCGTGAGCGCGGGAATCTGGTAGCAGATGGACTTGCCGGCGCCGGTGGGCATGACGCCGAGCGCGTCGCGACCGGCGAGAATCGCCGCGACGAGCCGCTCCTGGCCCGGGCGGAACGCCTCGTAGCCGAAGTACGTGCCGAGCGCCCGCCGCGCCCCGTCCATGGTCATCGCATCCGCCATACCGCGCACCTCCCCCGCGTCCACCACGCCCAACGAGAACGCCCGAGCGACGGAAGGCACCGTCAACCCGAGCGGATTATCCGTTGCGTGGATTATACGCTAGCGCATGCGGCGGCGCCTCGCGTGCAGCGGCGCAGGCTTCATCGGCCCCCGTGCCGGCAGGGCAGCTCATCCAACTTGAGGACCACGTCGGCACGAAGCGCGCCATCACGCCGTTCGAGCGTGAACGAGCCCTCGCGGCGCTCCGCGAGGTCGCGCACGATAGAGAGGCCCCAACCGTGTTCGGGGAGCAGCACGTCATCGTCAACAGCCCCCTCGCCGTGACGGACGCTGCGCAGACGAAGCGGCAGACGGCGCGGCTTGAGCCTGCCGACGGCAGCGGCCTGTTTCGGCGAGCAGGGGTTTTGCACCGCGAGGGCGAGATATCCCTGGGCCGCGCGCATGCGCACGGTAACCGTAGGCGCGGTGCCCGCGGGCGCATCCGCCTGAACCGCCGCGGCGAGGGCGTTATCCACCAGGTTGGAGATGACCGCGCAGAGCTCGGCATCGGTGATGCCGATATCCGCCGGAACCTCGGCATGCACGACAAGGCGCACGCCCCGCTCCTTTGCCTGGGCCATCTTGGCCTTAAGGAGGGCATCGACAACGGGGTGCGCGCAGAGGCGCCCGCCAAAACGCGGAAGCGTCTCCTCGGTGCGCGCCAACCCCTCCCGTGCGGCCGCCGCATCGCCTGACGCCAACGCATCGGCGATACGGGTGAATTCGGCTGCATAACGTTCGCGATCCTGCCGGGCCACCGCAAGCGCCCGCTCCGTTTGCGCGAGGTGCGCCTGCTGCAGCGCAACCTGCTCCTAACGCGCGCACGAGGCGCCCGCACGCGACAAGAACGGCAAGCGTGAGCAGGCGGAGCACGAGGAACAGCACCGGGTCCTCAGCTATCACCGCCGCAGCATCGAGGGGCTTTCCTACAAGCGTGAGAAACAAGACGCCGGTACCCTCGCCTGCAATCGCCACCCCGATGCAGAGCGCCGTGGCTACGAGGCGGCGCGCCGCGGGGCCGCGCATCAAAAACGGCGGCAGGATGAACATGCAGAGCAGGAAGTGTATGCGCGCGACTGCGGGATATGCCTCGCCCGTGACAAGATCGAACGCCATGGCCGCGCCGCTCGCAACAAGATAGGCTGTACGGCCGCGCATAGGTAGCGCCATAGCCATGTTCCAGCACATGACGAACGTGTTGACGCCGCCGACAAGCGTGATAAGCACCTGAAGCGCACCCTCGCCCATCGTCCACCTACAGCGTCCGGCGGACGAAGGCCATAAGGCGCTCGGCAAACGTTTTGCGGCAGCGCTGGCTCACCGGAAGATGCGCGCCGTCTGCGAGGACGAGCTCGCGACCGGTAAACTCCATCACGTACGCCAGGTTGACCAGGAAGCTCTTGTGACAGCGCACGAACTGGTCGGGCAGCTGCGTCTCGAGCTCCGATATGCGCGCATAGGCCTCCACCGTGCGCGCGTGCTCGTGGATGCGCACCTTGCGGCGGTCGCTCTCGATATAGCGCACCTCGTGCGGCGCGATGCGGATGAGCGAGCTGCCCTGGTGGACCAGCAGCGGCTCCGTCCGCCCCGTGTCCAGTGCTTCGACGGCGCGGGCGAGCGCCGCATCGAGCTCGTCCTGCACCACGGGCTTGGAGAGAAACCATGTGTGGCGCGTGTGATACGCGGCGGGAGCATACTCAAGATAGGCGGAAACGTAGATGATCTGCACGGGAGCGGCGGACGGGATGAGCCGACGTACGAGGTCGATGCCGTTGACGCCGTCCGCCAGCCGCACATCGACAAAGAGAATGTCGGGTAACGCCGCTGTCGAAAGTGAGCGATGGAGGTCGGCATCCAAGGGGCGCGAAGAAGCATCATCCGAAGGCGTCCGCTGGATGTTGTCGACCGCCCGCCACGCGGCCGCGAACTCAAGACGCTCCGCCGCAGGAGAGGCATCGATCATGCGAGCGAGCTCGGCGGCATGCGCCGCGTCGTCCTCCACTATGGCCACCGTATACATAGAGCACCCCCCGTGATCCGCTACTGTCCAATGCGGGGAATAGGGCTCCATACTACCATCGGGAAGCTGCGGAAAAGCGCTATCGCGGCGGGCGATGTCACAACCGCGCGGTTATCCGTCACGAGCGATGCGGCGTGCCGCGCCCACCCCCGTGCGCAGCAAAGCGTCCGGCATCGGACGGGTTCGCTAGGCGAAGAGCTGGCCCCGCACCTCGGGAAACGGT
>CASFIQ010000118.1 GCA_949294785.1 uncultured Collinsella sp. | reverse complement strand
CGTTCTACGACGTGCCGGTACAGGAGGTCGAGGTCTCGATCGAGGTGGCCTAGGAGCTCCCGCCCCGTTCCCGCAACGCATCGGGCCCCGGGAGGTTCCCCTGAAACGTCCTCGCCGCTTCGCGGCTGCGGATTGTTTCAGGGGAATCCTCCCGGGGCCCGATGCGTTGCGGGAACGGGGCGGGAGCTCCTAGGCCACCTCGATCGAGACCTCGACCTCCTGTACCGGCACGTCGTAGAACGGGTCCTCGCGACGGCCGAGGAAGTCGCGCGCCTGCTCGGGGAAGAGCGCGTAGGAGAGCACGTCCTCCTCGGTGCGCGCGTAGCAGGCGATCTCCTCGGAGAGCCGGGGCAGCTCGGGCTCGATCAGGTCCGCCGGGCGGCAGGTGATGACCTCGTCGTCGCCGATGATCATCTTGCGGATGCTGCGCGAGATGGTCACGGGCGGCCGACCGTACATGCCGCGCACGTAATCCTTGATCTCCTGCGGCACGATCTTGTAGCGCTCGCCGGAGAGCACGTTCATGAGGGCCTGCGAGCCCACCATCTGCGAGAGCGGCGTCACGAGCGGCGGATAGCCCAGCTCGGCGCGGACGCGCGGGACCTCCGCCAGGACCTCGTTGTAACGGTCGAGGGCGCCCAGGTCGGAGAGGTTGGAGATAAGGTTCGAGAGCATGCCGCCGGGAACCTTGCACAGCAGCGCCTTGGGCTCAACCTCGAGCACCTTGGGGTTGAGGCCGCCCTCGTCGAGGAAGCGGTCGCGCACGCCGGCGAAGTGGGCGGCGATCTTGTCGAGCTTGTCCACGTCGAGGCCGGTCTCGTACCCGAGGGCGTCGAGCGCGATGGCCATGGACTCGGTCGCGGGCTGGCTCGTGCCCTCGGCAAGTGGGGAGAGGCAGGTGTCAATGATGTCGGCCCCGGCCTCGACGGCCTTGAGGTAGGTCATCTGCGCGATGCCGGCGGTCCCGTGGGTATGCACCTGCACGGGCAGGTCGCAGGCCTGCTTGATCTCGCTCACCAGGTTGTATGCCACATCGGGCGTGAGCACGCCCGCCATATCCTTGATGGCGATCGAGTCGGCCCCGGCGCGCTCCATCTCGGTTGCGAGCGACACGAAGTAGCGGATCGTGTGCACATCGCTCGTGGTGTAGCAGATGGCGGCCTGCACCTCGCCGCCCGCCTCCTTGGCGGCCCTGATCGAGGTCTTGAGGTTGCGCGTGTCGTTCAGCGCATCGAAGATGCGCAGGACGTCGATACCGTTCTCGACGGACTTCCTGACGAACGCCTCGACGATGTCGTCGGCGTAGTTGTGGTATCCCAGCAGGTTCTGGCCGCGCAGCAGCATCTGCAGCTTGGTGTTCTTCACGTGCGCGCGGATGGTGCGCAGGCGCTCCCAGGGGTCCTCGTTGAGATAGCGCAGGCACGAGTCGAAGGTCGCGCCGCCCCATACCTCGAGGGCGTAGAAGCCGCACGAGTCCAGGTCCTCGAGCACCGGCAGCATGTCCTCGATGGGCATGCGCGTGGCGATCTGGCTCTGCTGCCCGTCGCGCAGGATCGTCTCCATGAAGCGAATCGGTCTGGTCATTCGTAAATCACCTCAAATCGGATGCGAGAGGGGTCACTCGCCCGCCTCCGGCGGGAAGATGCGCGCCAGCGCGAGCGAGACGATGTAGATGATGAACATGACGAGGAAGATGCCGCCCCAGCCCAAGACGAGGATCTGAACGGCGGTGCCCAGGGTTCCGGAAAGCATGTCGGTCATCGGGTACCTCCCTTACAGCAGCAGGCCGAGCACGAGGCCGCCGGCGACCACCGAGGCGATCTGCCCGGCGACGTTGGCGCCCGCGGCCTGCATGAGGATGAAGTTCTGCGGATCGGCCTCGGTGGCGAGCTTCTGGATCACGCGCGAGCTCATGGGGAAGGCCGAGATGCCCGCGGCGCCCACCATGGGGTTGATCTTCTCCTTGCGGAAGAGGTTCAGGAGCTTGGCGAACAGCACGCCGCCCACGGAGTCCATGATGAAGCCCAGAAGGCCCAGGCCCATGATGATCAGCGTGTCGATCTGCAGGAAGTCGTGGTACTCCATCTTCACGGAGACGCAGAGGCCCAAAAGGATCGAGATGAGGTTCACGAGCTCGTTCTGGGCGGACGCGGAGAGCGAGTCGAGCACGCCGCACTCGCGCAGGAGGTTGCCGAACATGAGAAAGCCCACGAGCGGCAGCGACGCGGGGGCGACGAGGCCCGCGATGATGCAGATGGTGATGGGGAAGAGGATCTTGGCCGTCTTCGACACCGAGCGCGGGTTGTAGGCCATGCGGATCTGGCGCTCCTTCTTGGTGGTGACCCTCTTCACCGCGACCGGCTGGAGGATGGGCGCGAGCGCCAGGTAGGAGTAGGCGGCGACCAGGTTCGCGCCCATGTACTTCGAGCCGAGCGAGTTGGCCACGAAGATCGACGTGGGGCCGTCCGCGGCGGCGATGATGCCGGCGCTCGCCGCGTCCTCGATCGAGAAGCCCAGAAGGGACGCCACGATGATCACGAAGAAGATGCCGAACTGCGCCGCGGCGCCGAACAGCAGCAGGAACGGGTTGGAGAGCAGGGGCCCGAAGTCGATCATGGCGCCGATGCCGATGAACAGCAGAAGCGGGAAGAGCTCGGTCTCGATGCCCGCGTCGAAGAGCACCTGGAAGGGGCCGGGCTGGCCACCGGTCTCGAGCACGCCGGTGAACGGGATGTTCACCAGGATGGTGCCGAGTCCCATGGGCACGAGCAAGGTGGGCTCGTACTCCTTCTTGATGCCCAGGTACATGAGCAAGCAGCCGATAGCGATCATGGCGATGCGCCCGGGCTCGGCCACGAGCGCGAAAACGCCTTCAGTCAACACGTCCAAGGGGGTACCTCGAATTCCTCGTCAGATGGATGGGGTTTTAGGCGGGAGCCCTTACGCGATCGAGAACAAAAGGTCGCCGGGGTTCACCATGTCGCCCTTGGCGACGTTGATGGAGGCGATGGTGCCCTCCTGCTCGGCGACGATCTCGGAGGCCATCTTCATGGCCTCGAGGACCATGACGGGCTGGTTGACCGCGACGTGATCGCCCACGTTGACGTGGACGTCGAGGATCTTGCCGGGCATGGGCGCCGCCTGCGTGTGCGCGCCCGCCGGAGCGGTCGCGTCGACCGTGGGAGCCGGTGCGGGCGCGGCCTCGGCAGCGGGCGCCGGGGCCGGGGCGGCGGCAGCGGGTGCCGGGGCGGCGGGGGCGGCGACGGCGTCGGCTGGGGTGGGGACCGGAGCGCCGACCTCCTCCATCTCCACCAGGTACTGGGTCCCG
>CASFIQ010000117.1 GCA_949294785.1 uncultured Collinsella sp. | reverse complement strand
GTAGTTGAGCACCAGATCGATCGGGATGTCGTAGTGCAAGATAGTCGCGAACACCTTGATGCCGCGCGCGTGGCAGCGCTCGAACATGTCGCGGTAGTAGGCGATTCCCTCGCGGTTGGGTTCGGCGTCGTCGCCGTGGGGGAAGATGCGGCTCCAGCAGATCGAGGTGCGGAACAGCTTGAGCCCCATCTCGGCGAAGAGCTCGATGTCGTCACGGTAATGATGGTAGAAATCGATGCCGCGACGGTTGGGGTAGTACGTCACGGTGTCATCGGCGAGCGCCGCCTCGAGCTCGGCACGCGTGAACGGCGAGCCATGGTGCTTGCGCTCCACCTCTTCATGGTTCCACGCGGGGTCGAGGTAGCGCATGTCCTGCGTCGATACCCCCTTGCCTCCCTCGTACCAGCCGCCGTCCGCCTGCGAGGCGGAGATGGCACCTCCCCAGAGGAAGCCCTCATCGAAGCCCGACCTGAACATGGGCATCACGTCCTTTCCTGCCGAATCCAGCGATTCATCGGGGTGCGCGCACATCGTGCCTGCCATGGCAACGCCAGTATAAAAAGAGAAATGTGACGTGGTAATATCAGGAAAACCAACAGTCTCTAACATATCTACAGGTATTAATGGAGAGACCGTGATGGGAATGGGAAGGATGGCCCCATGAACCGCGAGGTACTCGATCGCAAGCTCCACGCCCGCACCGCGAGCGAGGAATGGCATCTCGCCCACCCCGGGGAACCGAGCCCGGTGTACGCGCATACGCCGCATGTCACCGTACGCGGCGAGGAGGTGCTCTTCTTCGACTGGCGCCACACCGTGCGCCGCAACGCAATCGGCCTCATCAAGGAAACGCGCTTCACCACCATCCCGCCCCATGTCAACAGCACCATGGAGCTCAACTACATCTACAGCGGATCATGCACCTACGAAGTGGACGGGCACCGTTTCGAGCTCGTCCAGGGTGATGCCGTGCTCTTCGACACCGAAGCCATACGCAGCGCGCCCTGCGAGAAGGGCGAGGACGACATCGTGATCGCCATCACCTTCCTGCAGGAGTTCTTCGATTCGGTGTTCCTCGCGCGCCTGCCGGGCGGCGGTATCCTCACCACATTCTTGTTCGAGAGCATCAGCCACCGACGCCGGCGTGACCACTTCATCACCGTCAGCCACGAGCATACGGGCAACCTACCCGAACTCATCGAGCTGCTCGCCCACGAATATCTGTTTCCCGATGTCTATACGGGCGACATGCTGCGCAGCTATGCGACACTCGTGTTCACCGAACTCATCCGCGCGCTCTACTACCAGGCGCAGCTGCAGGACCCCGTCTCGCACATCGATGACAAGACTGCACGCATCCTCGATTTCATCGAGCGCAACTACAAGACCTGCACACTGGGATCTGTCGCCACGCAGTTAGGATACAGTCCCAACTACCTGGGAAACCTTCTCAAAGCCAAGACGGGCGAGACGTTCTCGCAAATCAAACTCGGCCAGCAGATGTCCGAGGCGGCGTGGCTCCTCATCAACACCGACCGCTCCATCGAGGCGGTGGCGCACAAGGTGGGTATCGCCAACATGAGCTTCTTCTACCGCAAGTTCGAGATGTTCTACCACATGACGCCACGCGCCTACCGCAAGGCGCTCGCGAGCGAAAAGCCCCGCGTCTAGACACGCCCCCGTCCCGCGGCTTTGTCCTCGGCGCGCACGTGCTCCAACGCATCCCGTCGGCGCGGGCCTACTCCCCTGCCCCGAGCTCCTTGAAGCCCTCCGCCCAGGGCCTCGTTCACATCGCTGATGACCATGATGGCATCCGGGTCGTGCTCTGCCACCACGGCCTTCAGCAGCGGCACCTCGCACTTGTCGACGCTGATGAAGAGCATGGGGCGCTCCTCGCCCGTCCACTCGCCGTGCGCTGCACGTTGGCGCCGTCGATCACGCGGTCGACCACGATGCCCGTGACCACCATGGAAAGCGCCGCGGCAAGAGCGTTGTCGACCGAGAACACCGGCGCCGATGCCGCGCAGATGAGGCAGTCGATCACCATGACCGCTAACAGGCGCATGGTCGAATATGAGATTTGCCGCGCCTATGGTAGCACAGGCGCGGCGTGCAAGCTCATGCTTACTCGGCGTCCTCCGGTGCGGCGCCGTCGGCGTTGCCCGTGGCCCAGCGGTGGTACCCGATGATGAAGGGGTCCAGGTCGCCCTCGTCCAGCACGCTCTCCACGCTGCCGGTCTCCACGCCCGTACGCAGGTCCTTCACCATCTGATAGGGATAGAGCACGTAGGAGCGAATCTGGTTGCCGAAGCCGATATCGGTCTTGGGGCCGCGGATCTCGTCCAGCTTGTCCTCGCGCTTCTGCAGCTCCAGCTCGTAGAGGCGCGCCTTCAGGATCTGCATGCACGCCGCCTTGTTCTGGATCTGGCTGCGCTCGTTCTGGCACGTGACCACGATGCCCGTGGGGATGTGCGTCACGCGCACGGCGGAGTCGGTGGTGTTGACGCCCTGGCCGCCGGGGCCGCTCGCGTGGTAGACGTCCACGCGGATCTCGTCCGGGGCGACCTCGATATCGATGTCGTCCGGCAGCACGGGGATGACCTCCACGCCGGCGAACGTGGTCTGGCGGCGCTTCTTAGCGACAGTGGGGCTGATGCGCACCAGGCGGTGCACGCCGGCCTCGGCCCGAAGCATCCCGAAGGCGTCCTTGCCCTCAACGGTGATGGTGGCGCGGTCGATGCCGATCTGCTCGGCCGCGGGGCAGTCGTTCACCGTAACCTTCCAGCCGCGGCGCGCGCAGTACCTCATGTACATCTTGAAGAGCATGAAGGTCCAGTCCTGGGCCTCCAGACCGCCCTGACCGGGCTTGATGGTGAGGATCGCGTCGCCGTGATCGAACTCGCCCGTGAACCAGCTGGAGAGCTCCAGCTCGTCGATCGTGCGGGTGAGCGCCGCGACCGACGATGCGGCCTCCGCGCGGAGCTCATCGGCATCGGGGTCGTCGCCCATCTCGGCGGCGAGCTCGAGGGCAGTCGCGGCGTCGGAGAGCGCGCCGCGCGCGCCCTCGACCGCCTTCACGTCATCGCGCGCGCGGGAGAGCTCGGCCATGAGCGCGCGGGCGCGGTCGGCGTCGTCCCAGAAGCCGGGCTCGGCGCTCATGCGCTCCAGCTCGCCGATGCGGCCGCGCTTCTCCTCCAGGTGCAGGTAACCCTCCACCTCGGCGAGACGGTGCTCCAGCGCGTCGAGCGTCTCGGGGGTTACGGTTTCGGTGTCAGCCATGAGCCTCCCTGGCCTAGCGGTTCCTGCCGTGGCAGTTCTTGAACTTCTTGCCGCTGCCGCACGGACAGGGGTCGTTGCGGCCCACGCCGGCGTAGGGGTCGCCGCTCTCGGACTTCACGTAGGTCTTCACGGTGCCCTGGGCCGGGGCGGGGGCGCGCCCCGCCGCGTTGGCGGCGTTCTGCGCGGCCTCGCGCGCGAG
>CASFIQ010000116.1 GCA_949294785.1 uncultured Collinsella sp. | reverse complement strand
CTTCTGCGGCGGCTGCCCCGGCATCCGCGCCCGGAGCCTCCGCGGCGCCTGCCGCGGCGCCCGAGGAGCCGGCGGCATCAGCCGGCGGCGCCGCGGAGAAGCCCGCGGTGACCACGACGGCGGACCTCTACGCCCGCCGTCCCCGCAAGCGCAAGGCCGCCGCGCCTGCAGCGGAGGAGAGCGCCCCCGCTTCCGACGACGCAGCGGAAGGGGGTGAGCGCTGATGCCCATCGGACCCGCGCGCATGCCGCTCATGGATCACCTTGGCGAGCTCAGGCGCCGCCTGACCATCGTTGTCGTCACCATCGTGGTCGCGACCATCGTCATGTACTTCGCGACCCCTACCGTCATCAGCCTGCTCACCGACCCCATCATCCCGTTCGTGGGCGATGACTTCTATATCGGCACCGCCCTCGGCGGCTTCTCGGTGCGCTTCGGCATCGCGGTCAAGGTCGCCGCCGTCATGGCGACGCCGATGATCCTGTGGCAGCTCCTGGCGTTCTTCCTGCCCGCGCTCAAGCCCAAGGAGCGCCGTTGGGTGGTCCCGACCGTGCTCGTTGCCACGGCGCTGTTCTTCGTGGGCGCCGTCTTCTGCTATTTCATCATCATCCCCGCGGCGTTCGAGTGGCTCATCGGCGAGACGAGCGCCATCGCCACCCCGCTTGCGATGCTCGACGACTACATCAACACCGAGATCTTGCTCATGATCGGCTTCGGCGTCTCGTTCGAGCTGCCGCTTATCGTGTTCTACCTGGCTGTCTTCCACATCGTTCCGTATGCGTCCTTCCGCGGCGCGTGGCGCTACATCTACGTGATCATGCTCGTGGTGTCCGCCTCGATCACGCCCGATGCGAGCCCCGTGACGCTGCTGCTCATGTACGCCGCGATGCTCTCGCTCTACGAGATCTCGCTCGCGGTCACCCGCATCGTCGTGGTGGCGCGCGAGGGCAAGGCGGGTCTCACCGGTAGCCGTCTGGGTCTTTTCGCCGACGATGATGAGGACGAGGAGGCGTAGGCGCCCGTGCACGAGATGAGCCTCGTCTCGGGCGTGCTCGATGCCGTGCTCCCCGTCGCGCGCGATGCGGGTGCCGCCCGTGTCTGCCAGGTCAACCTGCGTATCGGCGATATGGTCGAGGTGGTCCCCGACGCGCTCGATTTCGCGTGGGAGTGCCTGCGCGACGAGGATCCGCTCACGGCCGAATGCGAGCTTTCCTTCACCGAGGTGCACCCCCGCAGCCGCTGCCTCGCATGCGGTGAGGAGTTCGATCACAGCCGCTTCCACGTGCGCTGCCCCCGGTGCGGGGGCGCCGAGACGCGGCTTCTGCAGGGGCGCGAGTTCGATATCGTCTCCATCGAGGTGGAGACGCCCGATGATGAGCCTGGCGCACCTGATGCGACGCACGACGGCGTCGATCCCGCGATTCCGGCAGCCGCACCGCCCGCATCGCACGATACCGGGCGCTGACCCCCACCTCCCCGTTGAAAGGCACGATCATGGCAGAGAAGACCATCGAGCTCGAACGCCCCGTGTTGGGCCGCAACGACCAGCTTGCCGCCCGGCTGCGCGAGCGCTTCCGCGCGAGCGGGACCTTCGTGGTGAACGTGCTCTCAAGCCCCGGGTCGGGCAAGACCTCGACGATCCTCGCGATGAACGAACGGCTGCGCGACCGCTACCGCGTCGCCGTGATCGAGGGCGATATCGCCTCCGACGTGGATGCGATCACGATGAAGGAGGCGGGGATCCCCGCGGTGCAGATCAACACCGGCGGCCTCTGCCACCTTGAGGGCAATATGATCGGCCAGGCTGTCGACGCGCTCGACGCGGGAGTCGGTCTGGAGAACATCGACATCATCTTCATCGAGAACGTCGGCAACCTGGTCTGCCCGGTCGACTTCGACCTGGGCGAGAATCTCGCCGTCATGAT
>CASFIQ010000115.1 GCA_949294785.1 uncultured Collinsella sp. | reverse complement strand
CGCCATGGCGACGGCGCTTGCGAGCGCGAGCGCCCCGCACGCCGCGAGCGCCCGCCGCCGTGTCTTGAGGCCGCGCACCATGGCGAGCATCGCAAGCGGCCACACCAGGGCGAACTGCAAATTCACGCCCAGGTACCACAGGTGCGTGAGCGGCGAGGGGAGCCCCGCCGCCGCGAAGTAGGAGACCTGGCGGAAGATGTAGGACCAGTTGAGGTAGAACAGCGCGCCCGGCAGGGCGTCCGTCTGGACCTTGGGCAGCAGGCTCGGTGCGGCGAGGTAGGTGGCGACCGCGGTGATGCCGATGAGGGCGAGGACAGGGGGCGCCAGACGCACGAGCCGTCTTGCGGCGTGGCGCGCGAAGGAGAGGCGGCCCGTGCGCCCGATCTCGCGCGTGGCGGAGCTCGTGGCAAGGTAGCCGGTGATCGCGAAGAAGACCGTCACGCCCAGAAAGCCGCCCGAGAGCGCCGAGGGGCGCAGATGGTAGAGGACCACGCCCGCGATGGCGAGCGCGCGCATGCCGTCGAGCGCGACGATGCGCTGCGCGCCGCGCCGGCGCGCGATGGGACGCGGCATCGGTCGGCTTGTCGATGGGGTAGCACTGGGGCGCGCGCCTTGCCGCGCCGTTGCGTGAGGACGGTTCAAGATGCCTCCTTGCGGGGGAGTGGGGTGGACGTTTAGGACTTCGGTGCGCGCACGGTGAAGGCGAAGGTCGCCTCGCCCGCATCGAAGGTGGCGAGAACCTGGTAGCGCCACCCCGGCTCGATCGTGAATGCCATGTTGCCCGCGTCGTCGGGCGTGCACGCGACCTCCTCGCCCGGAAGGGCTGCCGCATCGACGGCCGACGCCGAGCCCGCGCGTTCCGCCTCGCTCGCGAGGTCGCCTTCGCTCCAACGCGTCACGGTGATACCGGTTGCCGGCACGTCGAAGGAGAGGCGCGCCTCGACGGCGTCGCCGACGACGGCGTCGATCAGCCCGTCCGCCCCGACCTGAGCGGGATGCGCGGCGTCCACGGCGACCGACTGCCGTTCGCCGTTCTCGTCCCAGCTCCAGGTGTAGCCGAAGCGGTCGAGCGCCATGGAGACCTGGGCGAGCTCGGTCGTATAGGAGATCGAAGCCGACGGGGGCTCCTGCGCGTCCCGCGGCTGCCAGATCCCGGCGACGATGTCGTCATAGCGGTCGGCGTCCTCGGGCGCCCCCTCGTCGACGACCGCGACCCGTGTGATGCCGGGGTACTTTCCCGGATAGCTCTCGAGCATGATGCCGTTGCCCGTGACCTCGACGATGTTGCCGCGGACGAGGTCGCCCGCCGCGATCGCCCTGCCCGCGCCGTCCTCGATCACGGCGTTATCGAGCCCGGGCACGTAGGGGGTGCCGTTCTCCTGGTCGACGAAGAGGAGCCCGTCCTCGCCGTATGTGACGACCACGGCGGTCGAGGTGAACGAGCCGGCAGCCCGCTCGTCGCCGGCCGTATCGGAGGAGCCGCCCGCCCGCGCGGTGCCGCTGCCCGAGGAAGCCGTCTTCCCGCACGCGGCGAGGGTGCAGAGCGCGACGGCGACGGCGATGGCGGCAAGGCAGACGATGCGGTGGCGACGACGGGTCATGGGGACTCCTAGCACGGGGCGGGGTGACCTCACCCATCGTAGCAGAGCCGTACGCCCCCACACCCGCGCCGTCAGGTGCCCCGAAGCGCGTCGAGGATTCCCGGCGGGTCTGCAGGCAGGAATTCCCAGAGGTTACGGCATCGGTCAAGCACGCGTTGAATGTTCCCGCAGTGCTCGGTAGGCAACCGCGCCCGTCGCGATGAGGAGCGCGGTTCCGACGAGCGCCAGCGTTACGAGATGCCCCGGCCGTTTGGCGAGCACGGCCACGATGCCGAAGTCACGCAGCATCTCCGCGATGTCGCGCTCGTCATCGACGATCAGGATGAGCGGTGCGCTCTTCTCGTCCCGTCCGGATTCCTCCATCTCGCCCTCGTCCCTCCGGTTTGAAAACGCTTTTAGGGGAATCTATCACGAAAGCATCAACGAACTATCAACGAAGGGCGTCGAGGCACGCCCGTCCGGCACGGGCGCCGCGGGCGGCCCCGCGGAGCGAGCGCGGTGTTTTCCATCATAGCGCGCCGGACGCTATACTCGCTCATAGCACGATGGGCGAGCAGGACGGGGGTTCGCGTGGACAAGATCAAGCTCTTCGAGGTGCGTCCCGACGAGATGGGCGCCATCGGTCGCGTCGCGCTTGCGGCGGGCGTCGAGGTCGCATGCGACGAGCGCGCCCTCACGGTAGACGGCGTCGACGCCGTGGACGGCTTCTCCGCCATCTCCATCTTGGGCAAGACCGTCCTCGACGCGCCGCTCGCCGCCGAGCTCGCGCACCGCGGCGTGCGCTACGTCTCCACGCGGACCATCGGCTTCAACCATATCGACCTCGACGCGTGCCGTGCCGCGGGCATCCGCGTGTGCAACGCCGCGTACCCGCCTGCGGGCGTCGCGGAGTTCGCGGTGATGCTCATGCTCATCGCGCTCCGCCGCTACAAGCCGGCGCTGTGGCGCCAGCAGGTGAACGACTACTCGCTCGGCGGGCTGGAGGGGCGCGAGCTCGGGCGCCAGACCGTGGGCGTGGTGGGCGCCGGGCGGATCGGTCGGGCCGTCATGGGGATCCTCTCGGGCTTCGGCTGCCGGCTTCTCGCCTACGACCCGGCTCCCGTCGGGGAGCTTCCCGCGGCCGCGCGCCTCGTGAGCCTGGACGAGCTCTATGACCAGAGCGACATCGTGACCCTTCACGTGCCGCTCATGGATTCGACGCGCCAGATGATTGACGCCGACGCCGTCGCGCGCATGCGCGACGGGGTGGTGCTCGTCAACGTGAGCCGCGGCGAGCTCATGGATGCGGAGGCCGTGATCGCGGCGGTCGAATCGGAGAAAATCGGTGCGCTCGCCATGGATGTCTTCGAGGACGAGGACGGCATCTACCACGAGAGCCGCGTGAACGACATCATCGCGAACCGCCGCATGGCCTATCTCAGGCAGTTCCCCAACGTGGTGCTCACACAGCACATGGCCTTCTACACCGACGTCAACGTGGAGAGCATGGTCGAGTGCGGCATCCAGGGCGTCATCGATATGGAGCGCGGATGCTGCGCGACCGAGCTATGATGACCGCCGGCGAACCGTTCCCCGCGCCCATCTGCGCACACGGGGCTCGCATCCATCGCGCGCGCCCCGTGGCGCCGCGTGCCGGGGGCGGTCGCGCATGAGGCAGGTGGTCGTCGGGCTTCTCGCCCATGTCGACGCGGGCAAGACGAGTCTCGCCGAGGCGATGCTCTTCGAGGCGGGCGCCATCCGCGTGCGCGGACGGGTGGACGCGGGCGACGCGCATCTCGATACCGACGAGATGGAGCGCGAACGGGGCATCACCATCTTCGCGAGCAGCGCGGCGATCGATTGGGGCGGCGCGCACCTGATGCTGCTCGATGCGCCCGGGCACGTGGATTTCTCCGCCGAGGCCGAGCGCACGCTCGCGGAGCTCGACCTGGCGCTTCTGGTCGTAGGCGCCAACGACGGCGTGCAGGGGCACACCGAGACCCTCATGCGGCTCGCCGCGCGCCACGGGCTGCCCGTTGCGGTGTTCGTGAACAAGATGGACCTCGCGAACGCCGACGGGCCCGCGATCTTAGGGGAGCTCCGCGCGCGTCTGCCCGTCCCGTGCATCGATGCCCGGGCGCTCGCTGCGGGCGACGAGGCTGCGCTCGAGGACGCCGCCCAAGCGGACGAGGATGCGCTCGAGGAGTATCTTGCGACGGGCGGGCTGGCTCCCGACACGGTCGCGCGGCTCGTGCTCGACCGCAAGATCGTGCCGGTGCTCTTCGGGTCGGCGCTGCGCGGCACCGGCGTGCGGGAGCTCCTGGATCTGCTCGCCGCGCTGGCACCCGACCGCCCCTGGCCCGCCGCCTTCGGGGCGCGCGTCTTCCGCATCAGCCGCTCCAAGCGCGGCGAGCGCCTGGCCTGGCTCAAGGTCACGGGCGGGATGCTGCGCGCGAAGACGGTCGTCACCGGGTTCGAGAACGGCGCCGCTTGGGAGGAGAAGGTCGATCAGGTCCGCCTCTACCAGGGGGATGCGTTCCAGACCGTGTCCGAGGTCGGCGCGGGCGGCATCTGCGCGGTCACCGGGCTCACTCACGTGGTGCCCGGAAGCTCGCTCGGAGCCGAGCCCAAGGCGCCCCGGCCGGTCCTGGCGCCCGTCCTCTCGTACCAGGTGATCCCCGCATCGGAGGACCTCTCCGCCGTGGTCCGCGCGCTGCGCGAGCTCGCCGACGAGGACCCCATGCTCAACGTCGCGTGGCATGAGCACCTCCAGGAGGTCCACGTGCAGCTGATGGGGGAGGTCCAGCGCGAGGTGATCGGCGACCTCATGCGCCGCCGTTTCGGCCTTGAGGTCTCGTTCGGCCCCGGCGGGATCCTCTATCAGGAGACCGTGACCGGGTCCTTTCGGGGCGTCGGCCATTTCGAGCCCCTGCGCCACTACGCGGAGGTCCATCTCGAGGTGGAGGGCGCGCCGCGCGGTGCGGGCATCCAGGTGGGCACGCGCGCCTCGGAGGACGACCTCGACCGCAACTGGCAGCGCCTCATCGCCACGCACCTTCTCGAGCGCGAGCATGCGGGCGTGCTTACGGGCGCACCGCTCGCGGATCTGCGGATCCAGATCTTGGGCGGGCGCGCGCATGCCAAGCACACCGAGGGCGGCGATTTCCGTCAGGCGACCTATCGGGCGCTGCGCCAGGCCCTCATGGAGGCGCGACGCGCCGGAGCGTGCGAGCTTCTGGAGCCGTGGTACCGCTTCACGCTCGCCGTCCCCGCCGAGAAGGTGGGCCGCGCGCTCGCAGACCTCGCGGCGAGAAGCGCCGTCTTCGAGGCGCCCGTCACCGAGGGCGCCATGGTCTCGATCGAGGGCGACGCGCCGGCGTCGGAGCTTCAGGGTTACGCGCTCGACGTCACCGCCTACACGGGCGGGCGCGGGCGGCTCGCGCTCGAGTTCGCTGGTTACCGCGCCTGCCATGACGCCGACTCCGTCATCGAGGCGGCAGCCTACGATCCCGAGGCGGATCTTGCCAACACGCCCGATTCGGTCTTCTGCGCGCACGGCGCGGGCTATACCGTGAAGTGGGACGAGGTCCCCGCCCATGCGCACGTCGCGATCGATCCGGCACGCCTGCGCCCATGGCGTGCGGCGGATGCGTCCTTCTTCTCCGCGGCGCGCGGGTGATCGCCCCTCACCGCCGGTCGCGGCGCGCCCCGTGCCGACCCAGATGGTCGCGGTGCCCGAAGTGCAGCCAGCCCCGCCGATGGAACCACGCGACCTCGGCGACGGCGATCGCGATGCACAGCGCGCCCGCCGCGGCGTAGCCCCAGGGCTCGCCGATGAGGACCATGTTGTCGAAATTCATCCCATACCAGCTGGTGATGAACGTGAGCGGCATGAAGATGGTGGCGACGACGGTGAGCCATTGCATGACCGAGTTCTGCCGCACGTCGATGCCCTCCTGGTAGAGGCTCGCGAGCTCGAGGCTGTAGCCCTGCAGCTCGTCGAGCGTGCGCTCCAGGCGGTCGAGCGCGCGCGACAGCCGGGCGAAGCGCGCGGCGGACGCTTCGGGAACGATGCCCGCGGAGGCGTGGGCGAGCGCCTCCGCCGCCTCCGAGAGGTCGGCGTAGATGCTTCCGAGCGCGAGCGCGCGCCGCCGTGCGGCGATGAGGCGGCGTCGGTTCACCGAGCGGCCGTCCAGGATGCGCTCCTCGGCGCCCTCGAGCCGCTCGCGCTGGCGCTGGAGGGCGGAGGGATGGTCGCGCACCGCGACGGCGACGAGCTGGCAGAGCGCATCCGCCGGGCAGGTGACGAGCTGTCGCTCCGCCGCGATCTGGTCGAGCAGACGAGCGGTCTGATCGTCGCCCGCGATCTCGAGCGCGTGGGCGTCGAGGCGGAATGCCGCGCGGAGCGTCCCGCGCCCGTCTGCCTCGCTTGCCGCATCGGCGACCACGAGGATCCCGACCATGGCGTCGGCGAGCTCGTCGCAGTAGGAGATGCGGGCGCATGGCAGCTGGGACGCGGCGGCGCCGAGGCCGTCCGCCCCGTCCATCGCAACGTCTTCCGCCGGGCGCCAGATGATCGCGCCTTCATCCGATGCGGCCCGCCCCGTGTCGGGTCGCAGCACGTCGTCCGCGCATATCCATCGCCTCATAGTGGCCTCCCACCTTTTCGCATGGCGCCCTTCCATCGAAGGCCACCGTGTCTTCATGGTACCCATGTCGACGGTTTTCGCGCATCGGGGATGCGCTCCCCGCGTCCCTAAAAAGATATAAAACTAGTAGCAATTGATGGCGGGAATTGTGCTACGCTAGGGGAGCGCCCGGGAACCCCCGGGCGGCACAGAGGGTTTCTACAACAGACGATCGAAAAAAAGGAGTGCATCATGAAGTTCGTTTGCCCCGTTTGCGGTTACGTTGAGGAGTTCGACGGCGATCAGCTGCCCGAAGGCTTCAAGTGCCCCCAGTGCGGCGTTGACGGCTCCCGCTTCACCAAGATGGGCGGCGAGATGACCTGGGCCGCCGAGCACGTCGTCGGTGTGGGCACGCTCCCCGAGGTTCCCGAGGACATCGTGGCCGATCTGCGCGCCAACTTCGAGGGCGAGTGCTCCGAGGTGGGCATGTACCTCGCCATGGCCCGCGTCGCGCACCGCGAGGGCTATCCCGAGATCGGTCTCTACTGGGAGAAGGCCGCCTATGAGGAGGCCGAGCACGCCGCCAAGTTCGCCGAGCTCCTGGGCGAGGTCGTGACCGACTCCACCAAGAAGAACCTCGAGATGCGCGTCGAGGCGGAGAACGGCGCCACCGCCGGCAAGTTCGACCTGGCCAAGCGCGCCAAGGCCCTGAACCTGGACGCCATCCACGACACCGTGCACGAGATGGCCCGCGACGAGGCCCGTCACGGCAAGGCCTTCGCCGGTCTGCTTCAGCGTTACTTCGGCTAGGATCCGTGTTCAGGCGCGCGTCGCCGGAGCGCATCGGGGAAGCGCCGTGCCCGCAACACGCGGCGGGCACGGCGCTTTCGCATCTCGATGGGCCCTCCGCCCGTCGGCGCCCGGTCGATCCGTGGGCGCTTTTGCCCATCCGGTGCCTATCGGGCGGCGTCTACTGGGCGGAGCTCACGTAGGACTCGTCGATGGTGACCTTCGCGATGCAGCGGGGATAGTGGCCGCGCACGATCTCGTCGATGCGGCGCGCGAGCTGGCTTGCGGGCATGGGGAGGTCGTGGGGCCGCACGCAGTCGAAGATGACGTTGGTGTGCGTGGGGCCGGGCACGCAGCGCAGGTCGTGGATGGTGAGGCGCGGGTCGATCACCTTGACCGCCTGGTCGATCCAGTGGCGCATGTCGTTGACCTCGGGATCGTCGGTCACGATGGGGTCGTAGTGCAGGGTCACGATCATGCGGTCGCGGTCCTTGAAGTCCTGCTCGATGTTGTCGATGAGGTCATGGCTCTCGAGCGGATCCGCCTCGGCCGCCATCTCCACATGGGCGCTCGCGAACTGGCGCCCCGGGCCGTAATCGTGGACCATGAGGTCGTGGGTGCCGAGCACCCCGGGATAGCTCATGATCGTGCTGCGGATATGCTCGACGAGCTCGGGCGAGGGGGCCTGCCCGAGCAACGGGTTCACCGTGTCGCGCACGAGCCCGATGCCGCTCCAGATGATGAAGACGCCCACGGCGGCGCCCACCCAGCCGTCCAGGTTGAGGCCGCTGAGGTGCGCGACGACCGATGAGGCGAGGACCGCCCCGGTCGAGATGCAGTCGTTGCGCGAGTCGACCGCGGTCGCCTGGAGCGCCTCGGAGGAGATGCGCTCGCCCAGGGTGCGGTTGAACGCCGCCATCCACAGCTTCACGGCGATGGAGAGGACGAGCACCGCCACGAGCGCGCCCGAGAACTCGACCGGCGTGGGGGAGATGATCTTCTCGACCGACGATTTCACGAGCTCGAGACCGATGGCGAGCACCACCACGGCAACCACGAGGCCGGAAAGGTACTCGAAGCGTCCGTGCCCGTAGGGGTGCTCGGGATCGGCGGGGCGGCTCGCCAGCTTGAAGCCCAGAAGGCTCACCACGTTCGACGAGGCGTCCGAGAGGTTGTTCACCGCGTCGGCCACGATCGAGACCGACCCGGCGACCAGCCCGATCGCTGCCTTCGCGGCGCAGAGCACGATGTTGAGGATGATGCCGACGGTGCCGGCGAGGGTCCCGTACTCACCGCGGACCCGGGGGTTCTGGGTGCTCTCGGCGTCGCGCACGAAGCGGCGTACCAGCCATTCGGTCATCTCGATCATCCCTTCATGATGGATTCCGCGACGGCCCCGCCCCCGGAGCCGGCTGCAGATGTTGGGTTCGCCCGTCCGTTTGCCGCACGGCGCATGCGGACAGGCGGTCTCAACTCTAGCACGTCCGTTGCCGGCGGGCATCACATCGATAAGGGGGTGCGCCGATGCTCCCATCGCGGCGATGCCGGGCGGGTGCACGCGACGGTCGACGACGGGGCGCGCTAGGGGAGCCGCTCATCGGGGTCGATGACCTTCTCCTCCACGTACCAGAACTTTCCCGCCTGCCACAGATACGTGGTCACCCCGCCGAAGCGCAGAGTGTAGCGCAGGCCCTCCTCGCCGCTCACGCTGCCCTTGGTGCGCCGCACGTCGAGCACCTCGTCCACGGGGTAGGAGATCTTCTCGTTCCAGTCGACGGCCACCGGCCGTGCCACGCCGGCGGTATCGACCTTGAGCGTCACGCCCACATAGCGCTTCCTCCGGTACATGGCACCTCCCGCACGCGACTGAAAATAGAATATGTGTTCTTCTGTATCATGCTGCCTCGTGCGGACACTTGCAACCGTCATCCGGTCGCTGTGGGAGGAGCCGGGCCATCTTAAACTAATCTTCATGTCTTGTTCGGGGCTCTGCGCTACGCTGGTGGTCGATCGAAGGGGAAGGGGAGCCTCATGGCCGAACGCATCCTCGTGGTGGATGACGAGCGCGAGATCGCCGACCTGGTCAAGGTCTATTTGGAGAACGAGGGGTTCGTCGTGGAGACGTTTTGCGACGGTGCGCACGCCCTCGCGCGCGTGAACGATGCCGCCGCGCCGCCGCTCGACCTCGCGGTGCTCGACATCATGATGCCCGGATGCGACGGATTCGAGCTGTGCCGCAAGATCCGCGAGAGCCAAACCTTCCCCGTCATCATGCTCACCGCCAAGGGCGAGGAGGTCGACAAGGTGCGCGGCCTCGCGCTCGGTGCGGACGACTACGTCACCAAGCCCTTTTTGCCCCTCGAGTTGGTGGCCCGCGTCAAGGCGCAGCTCAGACGCTATAAGCGCTACGACGCACAGGGCGCGGGGTCGGAGGATGAGGGCGCGACGGCCAAGGCGGGCGACGTTCTCGTCCACGCGGGACTGGTGATGGATGTGCCCGCCCATACATGTACGCTGAACGAGCGGCCCCTCGCGCTCACACCCACCGAGTTCTCCATCTTGCGCATCCTGCTCGAGGCGAACGGCGCGGTGGTCTCGGCGCGTGAGCTGTACTGCCGCATCTTCGGCGACGCGTACTACGAGCGGGGGTCGGGTTCCATCACGGTGCACATCCGCCACCTGCGCGAGAAGATGGGCGACGCGTTCGAGGATCCCGCGTACATCAAGACCGTGTGGGGGTGCGGATACAAAATTGAACGGTAGCAAGAGCAGATGGCGTGAGGCGGCACCGCTTGTCGGGGCCGCCGCGGTGGTGATCATCGCGCTGGGCGTGGCGTTCAGCTTCCTGTTCGGCTTCGTGGACACCTATCTCAACGGCGCCTTCGTCGATTGGGTGGCGAGTCAGTTCCTGAACGTGTGGAACCTCGATGAGTTCGGCGTGAGCATGGATGCCGCCTTCGACAGCGTGGGTGCGAAGTACTTCTTCTTCCGACTGGGTTTGGCCTTTATCGTGGTGTGCGTGGTGGCATGCGCGGTCGTGGCGCATCTGTACGCGCGCCGCCGTCTGCGCGAGGACCGTGCGGCGACGGCCGACATGCTCGCCCGCTTCATGTCGCACGACCTGGACGCGCGCGAGGTCTTTCCCGAAGGGTACGAGGATGTCGCCCTCGAGGCGGCGCATCTGAAGGAGGAGGCGGTGTCGCGCGAGCGCGCCCTCGCCGACGAGGCGCGCCGCCGCAGCGACCTCATCACCTACCTCGCGCACGACCTCAAGACGCCCCTCACCTCGGTGATCGGGTATCTGTCTCTTCTCGACGAGATTCCGGAGATGCCTGAGGAGCAGCGCTGCCGCTACGTGGGAATCGCACGGGACAAGGCGCGCCGGCTCGAGCGCCTCATCAACGAATTCTTCGACATCACGCGCTACAACCTCTCGCATATCGAGCTCGAGATGGAGCAGGTCGACCTTGGGTATCTGCTGGTGCAGATGACCGATGAGCTCTACCCGCAGCTTGCCGCTCACGGCAACACGGTCGAGTTGGTCATCGATGGGAAACGGGTGGATGCGGGAGACGATGCGCCGCCGCTTTTGATCGAGGGGGACCCGGATCGCCTGGCGCGCGTGTTCAACAACGTGCTCAAGAACGCGATCGCCTACAGCCATGAGGGAACGCCCATCGAGGTGAGCACTGAGCTGATTGATGGTGAGGATTGTGCAGCCACCGATGCCGTGGGAGCGTCCGATGGCCCGACGGCGACAGACAACGGTGCGCCGCGCGTGCGCGTGACCATCGCCGATACCGGTGCCACCATTCCGCCGCACCGTCTCGAGAGTATCTTCGACAAGTTCTTCCGCCTGGACGAGACGCGCGGCACCGCGACCGGCGGCGCGGGGCTGGGGCTCGCCATCGCGCGCGAGATCGTGTCGCTCCACGGCGGAACCATCACCGCGCAGAGCGCTGCGGGCCGCACGGCGTTCACCATCGAGCTGCCGCGATAGCAGGGCGTACGGAAGGGTTCGCGAGGGAGTCGGGATGCGACTCGGGCTAGCCGCCACGCCGGTGCAAGGTGATCCCGGTGCAAGATGATGCTTGCGGTTCCATTTGGTCTACGCCATGCGTCTTGTGCGATGCGGGTCCTGCCACCTCATCGCCTCATTCCGCGCCGTGCCGGCATCTCAAAAGGTTAAGCGAACGTTAGGGGTTCACTCCTCGTTTCCTTAAGGAGCGTCTTCGTAATCTGAAGCGGCACGAAAGCGAAGATGAGGAGGTCGCTATGGTGGAAACGAGAATCGCCCCCGCGCGATACCGAGCATATCGACGAGCTGGGGTAGATGAGCGCCGCGCCCGGAGGGGGCGTGAGCGGCGGCGACATCGCCGCGCCCGTTTTCGCCTCCTGCTCCCGTTTGCCGTTGGTGCACTGGTACTGGCATGCGCGGTGGGCGCGGTCGCCCCCGCTCTTGCCGCTATCGGGGTGGCGACGACCCCGGTACGTGATACTGCCGGGGTGTCGACGCCGGTCGCCGCGTGGCGGCAAGGTGAGGTGCCGGCGCTGTACCAGACCGATCCCGCGTGGGCGGATGAGCCCTACGCGGGCGGCACCATCGGTGAGAACGGATGCGGACCCACGTGCATGGCGATGGTCTACATCGCGCTCACGGGCAACCGGGACATGGGCCCCGTCGAGATGGCGGCGCTCGCTGGGCGCATGGGGTGCACGGTCGACGGGATGACCTCGTGGTCGTTCATGACCGAGGGCGCCCGCGCGCTCGGCCTGACCTCCGAGGAGCTGTCCGCGAATGCCGGGGCGGTTACGGAAACCCTCGCAGCAGGCAAGGTGATCATCTGCAGCATGGTGCCGGGCGACTTCACCACCACGGGCCACTTCATCGTAATCGCGGGCGCTAACGACGAGGGGCGTCTTCTGGTACGCGACCCCAACAGCGCCGCGCGCACCGCCAAGACGTGGGACGTCGCCGACGTGCTCGCCCAGTGCGCGAACCTCTGGAGCATCGGCAGGGGTTGACGCCGGCGTCAGGGGTCGCCCGTTCGGGGTCACAAGATGTAGGTCAAGGGGTAATCTTCACCATTTACCGAAGGCGAACGGCGGGACTTGTGGAGTCTTTCTTGACGAGGGATTCGCGCGTCCGTAGGGGCGCAGCAGGTAGGCGCCGTGCCCCGTGCGCGGCGTCCGCACGTCTTCAACCAAAGAGTAATGTGCACAGAGAAAGTCCAATTGTCCTCACCTGCAGAAACACAACATGTTGTGTTGTGGGGAATAAAACCACCGTCATATTGGGGAATGAGGTGCCGTAATATGGATGGCACGCCCTCGCGCCGCCTTGCGATGTGCGACTCACGCGCGGCGCGATGGAGGGCGCAAACCGACATGGACAACCCTTTGGCTGGAAGGATGCGGGAACTCGCATGAAGATCATCAAGCGCAGCGGCACCGAGGTGGCATTCGACATCACCAAGATCGAGAACGCGATCCGCGGGGCCAACAAGGACGTCGCCGAGCGCGACCGTCTGAGCGAGCGCCAGATCGTCTACGCCGCGCAGAACGTGGCCGAGGCGTGCGAGAACGCCGGCCACACCGTCTCGGTCGAGGAGATCCAGGACCTCGTCGAGGACGAGCTCATGAAGCTCGACCGCTTCGAGGTGGCGCGCAAGTACATCATCTACCGCTACGTGCAGGGCCTGAAGCGCCAGAAGAACACCACCGACGACAAGATCCTCGCCCTCATCGAGTGCAACAACGAAGAGGTCAAGCAGGAGAACTCCAACAAGAACCCTACCGTGAACTCCGTGCAGCGCGACTACATGGCCGGCGAGGTCTCCAAGGACCTCACCAACCGCGTGCTGCTGCCGGCCGAGGTGGTCGAGGCCCACAACGAGGGCATCATCCACTTCCATGACTCGGACTACTTCGCGCAGCACATGCACAACTGCGACCTGGTGAACCTCGAGGACATGCTGCAGAACGGCACGGTCATCTCCGGCACGCTCATCGAGCGGCCGCACAGCTTCTCGACCGCCTGCAACATCGCCACGCAGATCATCGCCCAGGTGGCGAGCTGCCAGTACGGCGGCCAGTCCATCTCGCTCACG
>CASFIQ010000114.1 GCA_949294785.1 uncultured Collinsella sp. | reverse complement strand
ATACGCCTTCTTGTCCACGAACGTGATGGCGCCCTTGGGGCAGACCTCGCGGCACGGGTGCGCGAGGCACCCCTGGCAGAGGTTAGAGACCACGTAGGACTCCTCGGCGCAGGCGTTGCAGGCGAAGTTGATGATGTTGATAAGCGGGGGCTCGTAGTAGGTCTCCGGGCGGGCGGCGAGCTCGGTGCCCTCCGAGATCTTGGCCGGACGGTCGGCGCCCTGCAGGGGCAGGCCCATGGCGAGACGAATCCGCTCGCCCACGATGGCACGCTCCAAAAACACGCTCTCGCGGTAGGTTGCCACATCGCCCGAGATGATCTGGTAGGGAAGCTCGTCGAACTCGTCGAAGACGCCGTCGGTATCCTCGTAGGCGATACGCGCGACCTCGCGAAAAACCGTGCGGCGGATGTTGGTAAGACTCGTGTACACGCCGCGCATAGCTTCTGCCATGGGGTTCCCCTCGTCTCGTGGGCGGAGCGTCGAGCGCCCCGCCGCGCGGGTCCGGATACCCCAGCATTATACGGTGGGACCGGCGATCGGCGCGCGCGGCGGCGCGGTCAATCGGCGAAGCGTCCGCGCGGTGCGGCGACCGATGCCCCGCGCGGACGGGGGCTTGCGCCCACGTCGCGCATCGTCGGCGCAAACAACCTGTTGGCACACGACAGCTAGCCGGCAAGCGATGCGAACAGCGGATCCAACGCAACGGCCACCAGGCAGACGATCAAGATGGAGACGAGCGGGCAGACCGCGAGCCGCATGGCAAACCGCACGGACGCGGGCAGGCGGCGGCACGCGAACTCGAGCCCACGAGCGACCGCACCCGCGACGACTCCCGCGACGATGCAGGAGAGCCACGCCGCCGGGCTCGCCCATGCCAGAGCCCCGCCGGCGGAAGGGTCGCCGGAAGCATATCCCCCGCATGCGGCAAGACCGCCCACGAGCCCCGGGGCGATGCCCGGCCCGCCGGCGATGACGAGAGCGATCGATGCCGCGGCGACGGGCATCACAAGCCCGGATGCCGCCGACCCCGCCGCGGCGAGCCAGGTCGCAAAAGGCTCCGCCGCCCCCTCGGACCCCAGCGTCACCATGGCGGTCACCAGGATCGAAAGCGCGACCAGAAGGGGGAAGACGGTGCCGGCACCGAGCGCCAGGCGCGCACCGAGGCCCGCCGACCCGTCCGCGCCGTCAGGACGCGACGCCCCCGGCGCGACGCCTGCCAGGGCATCGGCGCCTGCGGCACCCGCATCGGCATCCCCCGGGGACGCAGGGCCGCCGGCGCCGAG
This sequence comes from uncultured Collinsella sp., assembly GCA_949294785.1. GTDB lineage: Bacteria > Actinomycetota > Coriobacteriia > Coriobacteriales > Coriobacteriaceae > Coprousia. The sequence goes on along the minus strand of CASFIQ010000114.1, from coordinate 3,346 downwards.
GTCGTACGCCTCCTCCGCTGCGGCGAGTACGGAGATGAAGTCCTCGCTCGTCTTCGCCGCGCGCAGCGCCGCGGGGAAGCCCGGGCGCATGAGGAGCGCCGAGAGCTTGGCGAGCACCTCCAAATGCACGTCCGCATCGGTTGCAGGCGCGGCGATCAGGAAGATGAGGTCGCAGGGCTTCCCGTCGGACGCGCCCCACGCCACCCCCCAGGGAACGGTGATCGCCGTGAGGCCGGGGGCCGACGCCGCATCGGTCTTCGCGTGCGGAATCGCCACGCCGCCTCCCACCGCGGTCGAAAACTCCTCCTCGCGCGCGAGCACCGCCGCGCGGAAGCGGTCGGCGTCGGTCACGGTCCCCTGGGCCGCCTGCAGCTTGATCAGCGCGTCGATCGCCTGCTCGCGCGTCAGCACCTCGGTGATGAGGCCCACCCCGTCAGCGTGCAGAAGCTCGGTGATTCTCATGTAGGCCCCCTCCCCTGCCGGCGGCGCCCGCCATGCCGTCTGCGTCCTTCTTTTCCATTCTCGCACTCCGCCGCCGCACGCGCCGCGACGTTCGCGCGTGCTGCTAAGATGGACGCAGCGCGCCGCGCGCGACGAAGCCGGCAGGAAGGAGCCTGACGATGAGCCTCTGGCCCGAACTCGAGAAGCTGCAAACCGCCACCTGGGTGGACCTCACCCATCCCCTCACCAACGAGAGCCCGTATTGGGCGGGTATCCCGTCGGGCTCGGTCGAGCTCTGCCGCACCGTCTTCGATTACGACGAGGAGATGCTCTCCTGCCGCATCCATACCTACAAGTTCCCCGGGCAGTTCGGCACGCATATCGACTTCCCCAGCCATTTCACGCCCGGCAAGCCCGGTTCGGAAGCCTACGGCGTCGAGCAGATGGCCATGCCGCTCGTGGTGATCGACCTCACGGGCAAGATCGATGCCGAAGGTCCCGATGTCGCCGTGACGGTTGCCGACATCGAGGAGCACGAGCGGCGGCACGGCCGCATCCCCGCGGGCGCGTTCGTCGCCCTGCGCACCGACTGGTATCGGCGCTGGCCGGATAACGACGCCCTCAACAACTTCGACGCGGACGGCGGCGAGCATTGCCCCGGCTGGTCGATGGAGGCGCTCAAATTCCTCTATGAGGAGCGTGGCATCCAGATGAACGGCCACGAGACCTTCGACACCGACGCCTCCTTCCTGGCGGCCGAGGCGGACGACCTCGCCTGCGAGCGCTACGTCCTGGATTCCGGCCATCTGCAGGTCGAGGTCATGGCGAATCTCGACAAGGTTCCCCCGACGGGCGCCATCGTCTTCGTGGCGTGGCCGCATATCGAGGGCGCCACGGGACTGCCCGCTCGCGTCGCCGCGGCGTTCGCATAGCGGCTTCGAAACGGGATCGGTCGCAGGATGGAGCAGGAGAAGCGCGATAGGGAGCGAAGGACGGGGGTGCGGGCCGCCGCGCTGCGCGCCGCCTTCCCCCTCACGCTCCCCATCCTCGCCGGCTTCATGTTCCTGGGAATCACCTGCGGCATCTACGCCGAGTCGCTCGGGCTGCCCTGGTGGGTTCCCACCCTCATGGCAACCGCGATCTTCGCCGGATCGGCCGAGTTCGTGGTCGCCTCGATGCTCACCGGCGCATTCGACCCCGTGCAGACCTTCATCACCGTCTTCGTCATCAACGCGCGCCACCTCTTCTACGGCGTGACGATGCTCGACCGCCTGCCGCGCCGCGGCCGCTTGCGCCCCTACCTCATCTTCGGGATGTGCGACGAGACGTTCTCGATCACCTGCTCCCACCGCGCCCCCGAGGGCGTCGACGAGGGATGGTTCATGTTCTTCGTCGCCCTGCTGAACCAGCTGTACTGGATATGCGGGTGCACCCTGGGCAGCATCTTCGGAAACCTCGTCGCCGCCGAGGTCGCCGGGGTGGACTTCGCGATGACGGCGCTGTTCGTGGTGATCTTCTTGGACCAGTGGCTCGCCGACCGGGTGCATGCCGGCGCGGCGGCGGGAGCGGTCGCATCCATCGGCGCGCTCGCGCTTTTCGGGCCCGATTCCTTCATCATCCCCGCCATGGTCGCGATACTCGTCCTGCTCATCGCGGCGCGACCAGGAGTGGAACGCCGGCTCGGCTCCGATGCGGATGGCACCGCGTCACCGAAAGACGGCGCCCCGGCACCCGAGGGCGCCTCGGTACGGGGCACTGCGGGAAGCGGGGAGGGCGACCGCCCATGACCGTGCCGCAGATGCTCATCACCATCGGCGCAGCGGCGGCGGCGACCATCGCCACGCGCGCCCTCCCCTACCTCGCCTTCCGCGAGGGAAGAACGCCCGATGTCGTGCGCTACCTGGGTCGCGTGCTTCCCGGTGCGGTCTTCGCGCTGCTCGTCGTCTACTGCCTGCGGAACGTGGATATCGCCGCGGGCGGCGGCATCCCCGAGGCCGTGGGCGTCCTCGTCGCCGGCGGGCTCTATCTGTGGCGGCGCAGCATGCTCGTCTCCATCTTCGCCGCAACCGCCGTCTACATGGTCCTCGTCAACGCGGTCTTCTAGACGACGCCGCGACGCATGCCCTGGTACCGCGTTCGCCGCGGCGCGCCGGCGGCCTCACGCGCCCGAAGCCTCGAGTTGTGCGACGATCGCCGAGGCGACCTCCACGGCATCGCCCACCACGCGGTAGGAGCTCGAGCCGAAGATGGGCGCATCCGGGTCCTCGTTCACCGAGACGACGGTCCCCGCCCCGGCGATGCCCGCCAGATGCTGGATGGCGCCCGAAACCCCGAAGCTCACGAGCAGCCGCGGGGCCACCGCGACCCCGGTCTGCCCCACCTGATGGGGATACTCCAGCCAGCCCGCTTCGACGAGCGGGCGCGTGCAGCCCAGCCCCGCTCCCAAAAGCTCCGCCAAACGCTCGAAGACGGCCAGGTTCTTCCGGGCGCCGATGCCGCGGCCCACCACGATGAGGACCTCGGCGTCCTGGATGCGCGGGCCTGCGGGCGAATCCTCGATCGAGACGCGGTGCACGCGCGGCGTCGCATCGGCGGGGAGCGGGGCCTCATCTGCCCGCGCGATGCGCGCCGGATCGAGGTCGGGCACAGGGAAGATCCCGGGGCGCACGGTCGCCATCTGCGGGCGCGCTACGGGGCATGCGATGGTTGCCATGAGGTTGCCGCCGAAAGCGGGGCGCGTCTGCTGGAGCAGCCCCGTGGCGGCATCGATATCGAGCATCGTGCAGTCCGCCGTGAGCCCGCAGCGCAGCTCGACCGCGATGGCGGGTGCGAGCACGCGGCCCCATGCGGTCGCCCCGACGAGGACCGCCTCGGGCGCGCGGTCGCGGGCGAGCGCGGCGACCCA
>CASFIQ010000113.1 GCA_949294785.1 uncultured Collinsella sp. | reverse complement strand
CCGGCGCGGCGCGGTCGCGCTCGCGGTCGCTGCGGCGGCGGCCATCGCGCTCGTCGCCCTCATAGGTGCGGCGCTTTCCTCCCCGGCGCAGGCGGTCGACTTCGCCGCGCGGAACCTCGCCCCGTCGCCCGGGCATCTTTTCGGCACCGACTGGATGGGGCGCGACATGCTCGCCCGCACGCTCGCGGGCCTCTCGCTCTCCATCTTCACCGGGCTTGCCGCCGCGGCCGTCTCGTCGTGCATCGCGCTCGCGCTCGCCGTGCTCGCCGCCTTGGGCGGGCCCGCCGCCGACGCCTTCGTGGAGTGGCTCATCGACCTCATCATGGGCATCCCGCACATCGTGCTTTTGATCTTGGTGAGCTACGCGCTCGGCCGCGGGGCGACGGGCGTCATGGTGGGGATCGCCCTCACGCATTGGCCGAGCCTCGCGCGCGTGCTCAGGGCGGAGATTCTGGCGGTGCGCGGCCGCCCGTACGTGCAGGCCGCCCGCGCGCTCGGCACCTCGCCCGCGCGCATCGCGCTCACCCATATGCTGCCGCACGTGGCGCCGCAGTACCTGGTGGGGCTGGTGCTGCTCTTCCCGCACGCGATCCTGCATGAGGCCTCGATCACCTTTTTGGGCTTCGGCCTGCCGCCCGAGGTGCCGGCGATCGGGTGCATCCTCTCCGAGGCCATGGGCTACCTCACGGCGGGATCGTGGTGGCTCGCGCTCTTCCCGGGCGCGGCGTTGCTCGCCTGCGTGCTGCTGTTCGAGCGGCTGGGCGCGGCGCTCTCCGACCTGCTCTCGCCCGAGGGGGTGCAGCTGTGATGACCGATCTTCGGGAAGGCGCTCCGCATACCACCCGTGCCCGCCATGCCGCCCGTGTTGACCATGCCGCGCACGCCGACGGCGAGTTCCACCACCATCACTCGCACGCGGCGGGCTCGCACCACGAGGGCGGGCGGCATCTGCTCTCGATCGAGCACCTGAGCGTCGCCTTCGACATGTACGACCCGGATGCCCCCTGGCTCTCCGGGCGCCACCGGCTCGTCCCGGTGCTCACGGACGTCGCGCTCAGCGTGCACGCGGGCGAGGTGCTCGCCGTGGTGGGGGCGAGCGGGTCGGGCAAGACGGTGCTCGCCGGCACGGTGCTGGGGCTCTTCGAGCCGAACGCGCGCGTAGAGGGCTCCATCTGGTTCCAAGGCGAGCGGCGGGACGCGTCCGGTCTTGTCTCCCTGCGCGGCGCGGGCGTGGCCCTTGTGCCGCAGAGCGTGGACAACCTGGACCCGCTCATGCGGGTGGGGGAGCAGATCCTGGGTCCGCGCGGACCGCGCCGGCGCGCCCGGGAGCGCCGCCTGCCCGGGCTGCTTTCCGCCTACGGCCTCGCGCCCGAGGTCGCGCGGCTCTATCCGCATGAGCTCTCGGGCGGTATGGCGCGGCGGGTGCTGCTCATCTCGGCGCTCGTGGATGACCCCGCGCTCATCATCGCCGACGAGCCCACGCCCGGGCTCGATATGGAGCTCGCCGTGCGCGCCCTCGACGACCTTAAGGCATTCGCGCGCGCCGGCGGCGGCGTGATGCTCATCACGCACGATATCGAGCTCGCCCTGCGCGTGGCGGACCGCGTCGCCGTGATGGACGCCGGCACGGTGGTGGAGGAGACCGCGGTCGCGAGCTTCGCCGCGCCCGAGCTGCTGCGCCATCCGTTCTCGCGCGCGCTCTGGCATGCGCTGCCGGAACACGACTTCGCCGTGCCGGGGGCGCACGACGTTGCCGAGCCTGGCGCCCTCGCCGAGCAGAAGGCCAATACCGATCCTGATGCCGCAGCCACCGCGGTATCGAGGATGGATGCATTAAGGACGAGCGGGGAGGAGCCGCGATGAGTCTCGAGGCGCAGGGCATCGCCCTCTCCTATACGCCGGGGCGCCCGGTCCTCTCCGGCGCGTCGCTCTCGGTCCTGCCGGGGGAGCGCGTCGCCCTCGAGGCGCCCTCCGGTGCCGGCAAGACCACGCTCTGCCGCATCATCGCGGGCTATCTCGCCCCGGACGCGGGCGAGGTCCGCGTCGACGGCGGGCTGCTGTGCGACGCCTCAGGTGTCGTGTCGGCGCCTCGGGATCGTGCGCGCCCGGTGCAGCTGGTCTGGCAGCACCCCGAGCAGACCTTCAACCCCCGCCTGCGCCTGTGGCGGTCACTCGCCGAGGGCGTGCGGGCAGGGGCCTGCCACGGTGCGGGGCGCCCCCGCGGCGCGGACGACGTCTGGTCGGCGCTCGAGCG
>CASFIQ010000112.1 GCA_949294785.1 uncultured Collinsella sp. | reverse complement strand
GTTCGCGTGGCTGGTGTTTCTGACCATCCCGATCTATCACTGGATCGCGCGCATCCTGGACGAGGCGCGCGCCCGCGAGGACGAGGGAGGGCGATGACCATGGTCAAGCTCACACGCGGCGAGAAGATCAAGGTTGGTATCGGCATCGCGATTATCGTCGTCGTGCTCGCCTTCGCGACGTCGCCCGTCTTCTGCGGCGGCTGGTCCGCGGCGGATATGCTGAGCACGATGGTGCGTTTTGGGACGAGCGCCGCAAACGGCACCTCGCGGGGCGGCGGCTCCCACGTGCTTGATAAGGACCTTGTCCAGACGGAGCGATTCGCGCCGGCTGATGTGACGCGCCTGGAAATCGACTGGTCGGCGGGTGACATCCGCCTCGAGCGCGGGGCAAGCGAGGACATCGTCGTCACCGAGACCATCGACGCGGGCAGCTACCAGGCCGAGCCCCGGCAGGCATCGATCGGGCTTCTGGGCGATACGCTCGAGATTGACGACAACCTGACCGACGAGGGGCTGACCATAGGCGGGAACATCTCGGACGATCTTGACAAGCACCTGGTGGTGACGTTGCCCGCCTCGTGGGACGCCCGCTTGGACGCGGTCGAGATCGACACGTTGGACGCCTCGATCACGGCGGATTCCCTCACGTGCCGCGATTTCACGCTCTCCGCCATGGACCCCACGGTGACGGTGGACGGGCTCGATGCCGCCCGGGTGGCGTTCGACATGATGGATGGCGAGGTGAAGGTCTCCGGTGCGATCACAGAGTCGGTCGACGCATCGTATATGGACGGCTCGTATTCGTTCTCGTTCGCGAACGCCGCGCTCCCCGCCATGACGTTCTCCGGTATGGATGGCGACGTGGCGCTCGCCGTACCGGATGGCGCGGGCCTGACGCTCTCCGTCGGCGCGATGTCGCACGAGGTGGACGGTGCGCGCGCGGGCGAGCTTACCCGAACGGGCGATTGCGTCTACGTGCTCGGCGACGGCGCGGCGCGCGTCGACGTGAGCGCCATGGACGGCTCGGTGACCATCTCGTAAGGCCGGTGAGCCTCGACGCGTGCACCCTGCTGGCCACGGTGCCAGCAGGGTGCACGCGTTGGAGCGCTCGATCGTGCCGAAATGCCCGCTAGTAGTTCAGCCCGAAGGCCCAGAGCGGGACCACGTTGCCGTGCCCGAACTCGATGTCGTCTTTGACCACGATTCCGCGTTCGGCATCGCGAATCTGCTTTTGCCCTTTGCTTCTTCCGCCGACCTCGAACGTGGTATCTCCGATTTGGAAATCGGAGATCGCCGATGCGGTGACGCGATGGTTCACGCGCATCTGGTTGAGAAAAAAGGTCTCGCGCACGGTGCCGGGGTCCTCGTCGCCTTCGCCAAGGCAGTAGATGATGTTGGGATTGTCCAGATAGACCTTATCAACCTTGCCGAGCGCGCCGAGCCCTGAAGCTCCGGTCCTCAGTTGGGCGATCATCCCGGCCTTCTCAAGGTAGAGCAGGTAATCCTCGATGTTGTTACGGCTGATGCCCAGCTTGCCGGCAAGCTGGACCATGTTGGGCTTGAACGGCGCCAGGGTGCTCACCGTCGCCATCATGCGCTTGAGGCGCCTGCCGGTCGCCGCGGTCATGTTGGCGTACTGCGGAATATCCACCTCCAGGGTTCGCGCGATTACCTGGGCGAGCTCGATGGAGAAGTCTCGGTCCATACCGAAGGGGTAGTAACCGCGATGCAGGTAATCGCGGAAGAGCGGCAGGGGATGGGAGATGCCGGGTATGCGGGCGGCATGGGAGAGAATCTCGTCGAGGGACAGGGCATCCATGGTGATGCCATGGCGTATGGTGAGGTACTCGCGAAACGACAGACCCTGCATCTCGTAGCGCGGCGCGCGACGGCTGAGGTCCGCCTCGCCCTTCTCGATGTCGAGCACCGACGATCCGGTGAAGTAGACATGGAGGTCGGGGAGCGAGTCGAACATCATCTTCAGCTCACGTGACCAGTTCGGATATTTATGCACCTCGTCGATAAAGAGATGGGTGCCGCCGGCCTTCACGAACGCATCGGCGGTGTCGAAGAGCGTGTGGTTGGCGAAATACATATGGTCGGCTGAAATATAGAGCGCGCACCGTGGCGCCCCCATCTCCTTGATGCGTTGCAGGAACAGGGTCGTTTTACCCACGCCGCGCGGACCCACCAGGCCGAGCATCCGATTCTCCCAGGAGATGGATGGCCAGAGGTAGCGATGGAAGCTGGTGTCTGTCTGTTCAAGTTGGCGCTGCATGTACTCGTAGAGCGTGTCCATGGAATCCTTTCGCCAAAATGCACTGTAATAGTGCATTATATTGCAAAAAATGCACTATTACAGTGCATTCATGAAAAGAATTGGCGAGGTGCTCGCGAGCCTACGATTTTCTATGACGTTTCGCACAATCGGGGCATCTCGCGTATACTAGCCCGCGAGAACGGATACCCGCACTATATATAGTGCGGACTAGAAATATACGTGAGGTGCCCTACCGTGAAGCTCGTCGTCGCCGAGAAGAACATCGCCGCGCAGAAGATCGCGCAGCTGCTCGCCACCGGCAAACCCAAGACCGATAAGGTCTACAACACGCAGGTCTACCGCTTCGACGTCGATGGGGAAGAATGGGTCTCGATGGGCCTTGCCGGCCACATCCTGGCGCCCGACTTCCCCGACGAGATCCTATTCGACAAGAAGCAGGGCTGGTACTCGGTGACCGAGGATGGCGAGGTGCTGCCCGCCGACGTGCCGGACGGCCTGGCCCGTCCGCCGTATGCCACCAAGCGCAAGCCCTATCTGGCGAACGGCATCTCCATCAAGGGTTGGAAGGTGGAGAGCCTACCGTACCTCACCTGGGCGCCCATCGTGAAGAAGCCCGCGGAGAAGGAGATTATCCGCGTGCTCAAGAACCTCGCCAAGAAGGCGGACGAGGTCATCATCGCCACCGACTTCGACCGCGAGGGCGAGCTCATCGGCTCGGACGCGCTCGACATGGTACGCGAGGTGGCGCCCGACGTACCGGCGTACCGCGCACGCTACTCCGCCCTCATCAAAGGCGAGGTCACCGCGGCGTTCGAGAACCTCGTCGAGCTCGACCAGAACCTGGCCGATGCCGGCGAGAGCCGTCAGTATATCGACCTCATCTGGGGCGCGGTGCTCACGCGCTACCTCACGCTCGCGCGCTTCGGCGGCTTCGGCAACGTGCGCTCCGCCGGCCGCGTGCAGACGCCCACGCTGGCGCTCGTCGTGGAGCGCGAGCGCGAGCGCATGGCGTTCGTGCCCGAGGACTATTGGCAGATCCGCGGCCTGGCGCGCCCGGCGGGTGCCGGGGACGTCTCCGAGTTCAAGATCTCCCACGCCACGGCCCGCTTCACCGACCGGGCGGCCGCCGAGGCGGCGTTCGCCCACGTGGACGGCGCGACGACGGGAACCGTGACCGCCGTGGCGAAGCGCAGCCGCAAGCAGCAGCCCCCGGCGCCGTTCAACACCACGAGCCTGCAGGCGGCCGCTGCGGCCGAGGGCATCTCGCCGGCGCGCACCATGCGCATCGCCGAGAGCCTGTACATGGCCGGCTTCATCTCCTACCCGCGCGTGGACAACACCGTTTACCCGCGCTCGCTCGATATCGCCGGCACCGTCAAGGGGCTCGCTGCGATCAGCCCGGAGCTGCGCCCCGTGGCGCAGAAGGTGCTCGCGGGCCCCATGAAACCCACGCGCGGCAAGACCGAGACCACCGACCACCCGCCCATCCATCCCACGGGTCAGGGTGACCCCTCGACGCTCGACGGCGGCCAGAAGAAGCTCTACTTCCTGATCGCGCGTCGCTTCCTGGCGACCCTCATGGGGCCCGCCACCATCGAGAACACCAAGCTTTCGATCGACGTGGGTGGGGAGCCCTTCCAGGCTGCGGGCGACGTGCTCGTCGATGCGGGCTTCCGCGAGGCGTACCCCTACGGTCTCAAGCGCGACGAGCAGCTGCCGCCGCTTGCCGAGGGCGACGTGGTGGACGTGCGCGAGATGAAGCTCGAGGCCAAGCAGACCGAGCCGCCCGCGCGCTACAGCCAGGGGCGCCTCGTGCAGGAGATGGAGAAGCGGGGCTTGGGCACCAAGTCCACGCGCGCCTCGATCATCGAGCGCCTCTACCAGGTGCGCTACCTGAAGAACGACCCCATCGAACCCAGCCAGCTGGGCATGGCCATCGTGGACGCGCTCTCCGAGTTCGCGCCGCGCATCACCACGCCCGAGATGACCGCCGAGCTCGACCAGGATATGACGCACGTGGCGGAAGGGCAGGACACCCAGGATCGCGTGGTGGACCATTCCCGCGCGCTGCTCGCGGGCATGCTCGACACCCTGATCGAGCATAAGGACGACCTGGGCGACCGCATCGCCGACGCCGTTACCGCCGATGCGAAGGTGGGCACCTGCCCCAAATGCGGCAAGGACTTGGTCATGAAGACCTCCGCCAAGACGCGCGGAAGCTTCATCGGCTGCATGGGCTGGCCCGATTGCGACGTCACCTATCCCGTCCCCTCCGGCGTGAAGGTGTCGCCGCTCGAGGGCGAGGCGGCGGTGTGCCCCGAGTGCGGCGCGCCGCGCATCAAGTGCCAGCCGTTCAGACAGAAGGCCTACGAGGTCTGCGTGAACCCCAAGTGCCCCACCAACTTCGAGCCCGATCTCAAGGTGGGCGAGTGCCGGGTCTGCGCCGAGGCGGGGCGCCACGGCGACCTGATCGCCCATAAGTCCGAGAAGAGCGGTAAGCGCTTCATCCGCTGCACCAACTACGATGAGTGCGGCGTCTCCTACCCCTTGCCGGCGCGCGGCAAGCTCGAGGCGACCGGCGAGGTGTGCGAGCACTGCGGCGCCCCCGTGGTGGTGGTCGAGACGGCGCGCGGCCCGTGGCGCATCTGCGTGAACATGGACTGTTCCGGCAAGGAGCAGAGGCCCGCGCGCGGTCGCGGTGCGAAGCGCGGTGCGGCGAAGAAGGCCCCTGCCAAGAAGCCCGCCGCGAAGAAGACTGCGCGTGCGAGGAAGTCGTAGGGCCGGACGGGAGGCGAGTGCCATGACGACGCCCGAGCGCTCAGCGTTGTCGCGCGCATGGGCCGATTTCCAAGGATCCCCGGCGCGCTGGACGACCGTGCTCAAGCTCGCGCTGCTGCGATTGCTTCCGGTCGTAGGAGATTTGGCGCTGCTCGGCTGCGCGTTTTCCTGGGCATGCGAGGGGGCGCGGGGGTCCTGCGCGCCCCTGCACCGCAAGATCGTGCGCCCCGGCGTGATGGAGACGGGCTTCAACGTCTACCTCACCTCGCTCATCTGCCTTGCGGCGAGCGCGCTGCTCGCTGTGCTTGCGGGGAGCGTGATGGCCGATTTGGGGATACCGGTGGTCTACGCGGCCGTGATGGCGGTTCTCGTCGTTTTCGGCTGTCCGTTTGTCAGCATCATCTACCTGCGCGTCGCGCTGTGCGGACGCGTGCGGCCGGCGCTCAACGTGGCGCGCGCCGGCGAGATGCTCGCCACCCCGGGGAAGACGGCGGGCGCGCTCGCGGCGTGGTGGGGCTCCATGGGGGTCGCCGCCGCAATGTGCGCGGCGCTCGTGTCGGCGCTCGTGGCCGCGCTCGTTCTCAACGCGGTCTCCGCCATGTCGTCGCTGCCGGGAGGGTTTTTCGCCAGCCAGCCCGATCTGGTCATCGCGATGGGGCTCTTCGCGGCGGTGGCGCCTTTCGTGCCCGTGGCGCTCATCGCGGGATTCGGCATGCTGGTGGTGACCACCGCGGCGCGAATCGTCGCGGCGCGGGCGCTCGGGTACTGGGTGCGAAGCTTCGAGCCCCGCCTATGGCCGGAGCTCGCGGGAGCGCCCGGCGACGCCGACGTCTTCGGGGACGCGCCTGCGCAACATGAGGAAGGTGAGGCGAGATGAGCAATGCCATGCCGGACCGCGGCATCCTCGTCACCGTCGAGGGGATCGACGGGTGCGGCAAGTCGACGCAGGCCCGCCTGATCGCGCGTGCGCTCGAGCACGCGGGGCGCGACGTGCTGACGCTGCGCGAACCGGGTGGTGTGGCGATCTCGGAGAAGGTGCGCGCGCTGCTGCTCGACCCCGCAAACGCCGAGATGGACGAGGTGTGCGAACTTCTGCTGTACGAGGCCGCGCGCGCCCAGCTGGTCGCGGAGCGCATCCGTCCTGCGCTTGCAGAGGGCAAGGTGGTGGTCTGCGACCGATTCTTCGATTCGACCACGTGCTACCAGGGGTTCGCCGGCGGCCTCGACCATGGCGACGTGATGCGCGCCAACGCGCTCGCGGTGGGGGAGTGCCGGCCCGCGCTCACGCTCGTGTACGACATCGACCCCGCGCTCGCCGCGCGGCGCCGCGCCGGGCGCGAGGGTGCCGAGGACCGCATCGAGGCGCGCGGCCTCGCCTATCAGGAGCGCGTCTCCCAGGGTTTCCGCGCCATCGCCGCCGCGGAGCCCGATCGGGTCCGGCTCATCGACGCCGCTCGCGGTGTGGGCGAGGTGTTCGCGGATACCCTTGCGGCGCTCGCGACGGCCGGTCTCCACGTCTCCCAGGAGGCGGCGTCCGCCGTGCTGGCCGAGGAGGTGGCAGACGATGCCCGCCGATGACCTGCGCCCGGCACCGGGTTCCAACTCGCTGCTCGCGCGCCTCGATACCCAGCCCCGCGTGCGTGATTTCCTCATGCGCGCCGTGCGCGAGCAGCGCCTGAGCCACGCGTACCTGTTCGTGGGCGCGCCCGGCTCGGGCAAGCTCGATGCCGCGCGGGCGCTCGCGCAGGCGATCGTGTGCGAGCACGGCGGGTGCGGCGCCTGCGACGACTGCGTTCGCGCCGCGCGCGGGACCCATCCGGACATCCATCAGCTCGCCCCCGAGAGCGTCACGGGCTACCTCATCGCGCAGACGCGCGACCTTATCGAGGACGTCTCGCTCGCGCCCATCCGGGGCGCCTCCAAGGTCTACATCCTCGAGGCCGCCGACAAGCTGCGTCCCGAGAGCGCGAACGCGCTGCTCAAGACGCTTGAGGAG
>CASFIQ010000111.1 GCA_949294785.1 uncultured Collinsella sp. | reverse complement strand
CTCCTCGGCACCCTCGGCGATCTGCGCCAGGCGCGAGGCGTAGAGCGAATCCTCCAGCTCGGCGTTGGCAAGCGATTCGTTGAGCTTCGCCAGCTCGAGCGACGCGTCGTCGGCGGTGCGCTGCAGCTCACGCTGCTCGCGCGAGAGCGCCCCCTGCTGGGCGTCGAGCTCGCTTCGGCGGGTGTGGAGCTCGTCGGCCGCGGGCTCCAGCTCGGCGACGTCGCGCTCTGCGACCTCGAGGGCGGCCTTCACCTCGTCGAGCTGGGCGCGGGCGCCCTCCAGCTCGTCGGCCACGCGGCGGCGCTGGTGCTCGGAGCTCGAGAGGGTCCCGCGCATCTCCGAGAGGCGGGCCACCATGTTGCGGCCCTTCTCCTCCAGAAGGCGCATGTCCGAGCTGATGCGGCCCACCACGTCCTGCATGTGGCGGCGCTGCTCGCCCAGATCGCCCACGAAGAGGCCCTTCTCCTCCAGCATCACCTGGAGTTTCTCCAGCTCGCGCTCCTTCTCGCCGGCCCGGTAGCGCGCGAGCTCGACCGCGGCCGCCGCCTCGCGGGCGCGCCCCTCGAGGTCGTTCCATGCGGCCTGCAGGCGCCTGAGCTCGTCCACGGCGAGGATCTGCGTGAGCTCGGACGCGCGCGCCGAGAGCTCCTTGTAGGTGCGGGCGCGGTCGACCTGGCGCTCAAGCGGGCGCAGCTGGCGCGTCACCTCGCGCGAGATGTCACGGGCGCGCGTCAGGTGCTCGTCCATGGAGCGGATCTTGCGGGCGGCGCGCTCCTTGCGGCGCTTGTGCTTTGAGATGCCCGCGGCCTCCTCGATGAGCGCGCGGCGCTCCTCGGGACGGCTCTGCAGGATCGCATCGAGCTTGCCCTGGGAGATGATCGAATGGGTGTCCTTGCCCAAGCCCGAATCATGCAGGATGTCCTGCACATCCATGAGGCGGCACGGGCTCTGGTTGATGAGGTACTCGCTCTCGCCCGAGCGGTACATGCGCCGGGTGATGGCAACCTCGTCGAAATCGACGGGCAGCGTGTGGTCGGCGTTGTCCAGCACGAGCGTGACCTCGGCCACGCCCACGGGCTTGCGGGCGCTGGAACCGGAGAAGATGACGTCCTCCATGGCCTGTCCGCGCAGCTGCTTAGCGCTCTGCTCGCCCAGAACCCACAGAATTGCATCGGAGATGTTCGACTTGCCCGAACCGTTGGGGCCCACGATCACCGTGAGGCCCGGCTCGAAGGTCATGTGGGCGCGGTCGGCGAACGACTTGAAGCCCTTGAGCGTGAGGGATTTCAGATACATGGGTCCTGCCTAACCGCGATTCTTGGGGATGGCGCCGTCGACCGTATAGCCCATGCGCTCCAGGGCGTCGGCGGCCGCGGCGGCCTCCGCCTCCTTCTTGGAGGCGCCGGTCCCCCGTCCGCGCCGCACGCCCTCGATGATGGCGACCGCGGTGAAGGTGGGCGCGTGCGCGGGCCCCTCGGTCCCCACCAGCTTGTAGGAAGGCGTCTCCAGATGGTCCGCCTGGACGCATTCCTGCAGGTAGCTCTTGGGGTTCTGCGGACGCTCCGCGCGGTCCGCCGCCAGATGGGGCTCAAGCGTACGCAGGACGAATGCCTCGGCGGCCTCCCAGCCACCGTCCAGGTAGAGCGCGCCCACCAGGGCCTCGTAGACGTTCTCGAGCGCCGAATGGAGCCCGCGCGATCCGGTGCCGGTCTCGGACGGACCGAAGATGATGCACTCGGCGAGCCCCAGCTCCCGCCCCACCTCGGACAAGGTCGCGCCCGCGACGAGCGAGACCTTGAGGCGCGTCAGGCGCCCCTCGTCCATATCGGGGTAGCTTTTATAGAGCGCGAGCGCCGTGACGGCGCCCAGGATGGAGTCGCCCAGAAACTCGAGGCGCTCGTAGGAGGCGCTCACGGGCTCGCCCTCCACCGCGGAAGGGTGCGTGAGCGCGCTCCTCAGCAGACGCCGGTCTTTGAACTCATGGCCGCAGATCGCCTCGGCGCGCGCGGTTCTCTCGGATACCGGCACGCGTTTATGCCTCCTGCGAGGCTTCGATGGCGTCGATCGCGTCAGCGATGGAGTTGATGGAGTTCAGGCGCTCCTCGGCGAGCTCGACGTCGAACTCGTCCTCGAACGCGGTGACGAGCTGCAGGCGGTCGAGCGAGTCGGCGTCCAGGTCGTCGAACGAGGTCTGCTCGGTGATCTCATCGGGGTTCATGCCAAGCACGTCGCTCACGACGTCGACGACCTTGGCGAAGATCTCGGTGCGCTCCATGGGTGGGGCTCCTTCCCGGAAGGGTTGCGTATACAACCTTTGATTCTACCCGATTGGAAGGGACTTGGCAGCTACGCGATGATGCCCTCCATGGAGCCCGCCACATGCTCGACGAGGCCGGCCCGCACAGCCTCCGCCGTGGCGAGCGTACCGTTCTTCACGGCTTCGACCGAGGTCGCACCATGCCCGATCAGCACCACGCCCTTGAGGCCAAGAAGGATCGCCCCGCCCTTGGCGTCGCCGGAGAGGCGCGCCTTCAGGCCGCGCAGGGCGTCCTTGGCCAGAAGCCCGGCGATCTTGCCCTTGGCGGAGGACATGAGGGCTGCCTTCAGCTCCGCCATGAGGAGCTTCGCCGCGCCCTCGGTTGCCTTGAGCGCCACGTTGCCGGCGAATCCGTCGGAGACCACCACGTCGTAGTTGCCCGATACCAGATCGGACCCCTCGCAGTTGCCGGCGAAGCCGGGCACGCGTTCCTTCATGAGGGGGAAGCACGCCTTGGTGAAGTGCGAGCCCTTCGTGTCCTCGGTGCCGTTGGAGAGCAGGCCCACGCGCGGCTTCTCGATCCCGCAGACCGTGCGGGCGTAGGCGGCGCCCATCTGGGCGAAGCGCACCATGTCGTCCGGCTCCACATCGGGGTTGGCGCCCATGTCGCAGAAGACGGTGAACTTGCCGTCGCGCGCCGGCACCGTGGTGGTGATGCAGGGGCGGATGGGACGGCGCTCGCCGTCGGCCTCGTACTTGAAGGGCGTCACGTATGCCGTGGCGGCCGCGGTGATCGCGCCCGTGGCGCCGGCGGAGAAGAAGCCGTCGGCATTGCCCTTCTTCACGGCACGGCAGCCGATCACGATCGAGGACTTGCGCTTCGTCATGACGGCCTTGATGGGGTCGTCGGCCATCTCGATCACATCGGGGGCGACCAGCGCCTCCACCCGCTCGCGGGATGCGGCGAACGGCTCCACGATATCCGCCGGGCCGCAGGCGAGCACCTCGATCGCGGCATCGGCGGCGAGCGCCGCATCGATACCGTCCATGACCACCTGGGGCTCCTCGTCGCCGCCCATGACGTCGACCACCACGCGTACCTTGTCCACAACTACCCCCTCGTGCCATGCGCCCGCCGGATACGCCCGGGAGCGCGCAAGAATCCCATGTTGCCGCACCGTCGCGCAGGCGCCGCGCTGATACCGCACGGGACCGCGCCCCTATCGAGCAAGCGGCGGGCCGCACCTGCTGACAGTATGTCTACGAGCGACGATACGAAAGAAGCCGACTGATAAGCCGGCTTCCAAACAGAGCTATGATCGGTCCCCTACCAGGTACCCGGCATCTCGCGGACGCCGGCGCCCGCTTGTCGGGAACGCCCGAGGCTACTCGGTGACGATGACCTCACGGTCCTTGTAGTAGCCGCAGTTGGGGCAGACGTGATGCGGAAGCTTCACGGCGCCGCAGCGCGGGCAGGTGGAGCGAGCCGGGGCCTCGATCTTCATATTGGCGGAACGACGGGAATGGGTGGCTCCGCGGCCCTTCTTTTGCTTAGGTACTGGCATGATGACCTTCCTCACATAACCCTACGAACAGGTTTGAATACGCACGGATGACGATAATACCACAGAGCACCGCCCATGGTAAGGGGCCATATTCCCCACACAAGGC
>CASFIQ010000110.1 GCA_949294785.1 uncultured Collinsella sp. | reverse complement strand
GCGCCCCCGCCCCCGCGCTCGCCGAGGCGGTTCGGGGGCGCGGCGAGCTCAAGGGCGAGTGCGTGATCGTGGTGGCACCGCCCGCGGCGGAGGAGGCAACTTCGGCGCATGCCGCTGCGCCAGCATCGGCAGCGGACCTCGCGGACCGGCTCGCCGCGGATATCGCCGATGCGCTCGATGTGGGCGAGGGCGCCTCGTCGATCGCCAAGCGCCTCTCGCAGCGCTACTCGCGCCGTCGGCGCGAGGTCTACGACCTCGTTCTCGCCGAGCAGGACCGGCGGAGCTCCTGAGCGGGCCGCCGGCATCACCCGGCCGCTCCCCGTTATCGCGCGATACGGGTGCGTTCCCGCTTTCAGCTGGGGTTGCGGTACAATGGCTCACCAGACACCGCCCATCTGAGAGGATGCCCCCGCCATGGATGAGACCAAGCCCTCCTACTACATCACCACCCCCATCTATTACGTGAACGCCCGGCCCCATCTGGGTACCGCTTACTGCACCGTCATGACCGACGTCCAGGCGCGTTTCCAGCGTGCATGCGGCGCCGACGTGAAGTTCCTCACCGGCATGGACGAGCACGGCGAGAAGGTGGCGGAGGCCGCCGAGAAGAACGGCTTCTCCACCCCGCAGGAGTGGTGCGACTCCATGGAGCCGGCCTTCGCCGACCTATGGCGCACGCTCGAGATCTCCAACGACGACTTCATCCGCACCACCCAGCCGCGCCACATCGCCGGCGTGCAGAGGTTCCTGAAGGTGCTGCTGGACCGCGGTTACATCTACAAGGATGCCTACGACGGCTGGTACTGCCGCCCCGACGAGACCTATTTCACCGAGACGCAGGTGCGCCACCATGAGGAGGAGCGCATCGCGGCGGGCGAGGCCCCGGCGGATCCCGGCCATCCCCTCTGCCCGGACTGCGACCGTCCGCTCGAGCGCATCCAGGAGGAGAGCTGGTTCTTCAAGCTCTCCGCCTTCGAGAAGCCGCTGCTTGACTTTTACGAGGCCAACCCCGATTTCATCCAGCCCGAGACGCGCAGAAACGAGGTCATCTCGTTCGTTTCCGGCGGTCTCAAGGATCTCTCCATCAGCCGCTCCACCTTCGACTGGGGCGTGCCCTTCCCGTTCGACGATAAGCATGTCGCCTACGTGTGGGTGGACGCCCTCATCAACTACCTCACCGCGCTCGGCTACGGTTCGGATGACGAGTCGGAGTTCCGTCTCCGCTGGCCCGCGCAGGTGCACGTGGTGGGCAAGGACATCATCCGCTTCCACTGCGTCATCTGGCCGGCGCTGCTCATGGCGGCGGGTCTTCCCCTGCCCGGGCAGGTCTTCGCGCACGGGTTCCTCACGGTGCGCAACGAGGAGACCGGCAAGATCGAGAAGATGAGCAAGAGCCGCGGCAACGTGATCGCCCCGCAGGAGGTCATCGACCTTTTGGGCGTGGACGCCTACCGCTACTACTTCATGAGCGACGTGGTGCACGGGACCGATGCGCCCATCAGCTGGGGGCGCATGCGCCAGGTCTACAACGCCGATCTTGCCAACAGCTGGGGCAACCTCGTCAGTCGCAGCCTCAACATGTCGATCAAGTACTTCGACGGCCGCGCGCCCGAGCGCCCCGCCGGCTTCGATGCGCCGTCGCCGTTGCGCGATGCCGCGCAGGGCATCTTCGAGCGGTACGTCGAGCGCATGCGCGTCTTCGACTACAGCCACGCGGCCGCCGTCGTGCTCGAGCTGGTCTCCGCCGCGAACCACTACATCGAGGACACCGCGCCCTGGGCGCTTGCCAAGGATCCCGATAAGGCGGGCGAGCTCAAGCAGGTGATCTGGAGCCTTTTGGAGTCGATCCGCATCGCTTCCGAGCTCTACGACCCCTTCATGCCGGCGATCTCGGCCGAGGTGCGCCGGCGCCTGGGTCTTGCCGAGGCTCCCACGCGCGATCTTGAGGGGGCGTGCCGCTGGGGCGGCCTTGCCGGCGGTGAGCCGGTGGAGAAGGGCGAGCCGCTCTTCCCGCGTCTCACCGACGAGGCGAAGTAGGCGAAGGGGCGCAGATGACGACATCGCCTCTGGCGAGCCGCGCCGCCACGCGCGAGCTGCTTGATGAGTTCGGGCTCGCCACCAAGCACCGCCTGGGTCAGAACTTCCTCATCGACAACCATGTGATCGAGCGCATCTGCGGGCTCGCCGCCATCGATGCGCGCGAGTCCGTGCTGGAGGTGGGCCCGGGTATCGGCACGCTCACGCTCGCGCTGCTCGAGGAGGCGGCGCGCGTGACCTCGATCGAGATGGACGCCACGCTCGAGCCGGTGCTCGCCGCGCATGCGGCGGAGCACGGCAACTTCCGCTACCTCATGGGCGACGCGACGCGCGTGACCTACGAGCAGGTTGCCGAGGCCGCCGGCTTGCCGCCCACGGTGCTCGTGGCGAACCTGCCGTACAACGTCGCCGCCACGATCGTCCTTGACGTGTTCGAGCATATGCCCGCCATCGAGCGCGCCATCGTGATGGTGCAGAAGGAGGTCGCCGACCGCATCGCCGGCGAGCCCGGCACCAAGGCATACGGCGCCTACACCGCGAAGCTCGCCCTGTATGCGCACGTCACAGGGCGCTTCGAGGTGCCGCCGCGCTGCTTCTTCCCCGCCCCGCACGTGGATTCCGCTGTGGTGCGCATCGAGCGCTGGTCTGCCGGCGCGGG
>CASFIQ010000109.1 GCA_949294785.1 uncultured Collinsella sp. | reverse complement strand
CGCGAGGCGATCCAGTGGATGTATTTCGCCTATCTCGCCGCCGTGCGCGAGCAAAACGGCGCCGCGATGTCCATCGGCCGCACCTCGACCTTCATCGATATCTACGCCGAGCGCGACCTGGCGCGCGGCACCTATACCGAGGAGCAGATCCAGGAGCTCGTGGATCACTTCATCATGAAACTCCGCATGGTGAAGTTCGCGCGCACCCCCGAATACCAGAACCTGTTCTCCGGCGACCCGCAGTGGGTGACCGAGTCCATCGGCGGCATGGGCGTGGACGGGCGCACGCTCGTCACCAAGATGAGCTTCCGCTACCTGCATACGCTCGAGAACATGGGCACGAGTCCCGAGCCCAACCTCACTGTGCTGTGGTCCGTGCATCTGCCGCACGCGTTCAAGGAGTTCTGCGCCAAGACCTCGATCGCGAGCTCGTCGATCCAGTACGAGAACGACGATGTGATGCGCGTCTACCACGGCGACGACTACGCGATCGCGTGCTGCGTGAGCTCCATGCGCGTGGGCAAGGAGATGCAGTTCTTCGGCGCGCGCGCCAACCTGGCCAAGTGCCTGCTCTACGCGCTCAACGGCGGTGTGGACGAGATCTCGAAAAAGCAAGTGGGACCGGCGTATCGTCCCGTCGCAGGGGACACGCTCGACTACGATGACGTGATGGCGAAGTACCGCGACATGATGCGCTGGCTCGCCGGCGTGTACGTGAACTCGCTCAACATCATCCATTACATGCACGACAAGTACTGCTACGAGGCGATTCAGATGGCGCTGCACGACAAGCACGTGCATCGTTGGTTCGCCACGGGCATCGCGGGCCTCTCGGTGGTGGCCGACTCGCTCTCCGCGATCAAGTACGCGAAGGTGCATCCCGTGCGCGACGAGGACGGCGTGATCGTCGACTTCACGATTGAGGGGGACTTCCCCAAGTACGGCAACGACGACGACCGCGTGGACCGGATTGCCCACGACATCGTTCACGAGTTCATGGAGTTCGTCCGCGCGAACGACACCTATCGCCACTCCGTCGCCACCACGAGCGTGCTCACCATCACCTCGAACGTGGTCTACGGCCAGAAGACCGGCGCCACGCCCGACGGCCGCGCCGCCGGCGTGCCCTTCGCCCCCGGCGCGAACCCCATGCACCGGCGCGACACGCACGGCGCCATCGCGAGTTTGTCCTCGGTGTCCAAGCTGCCGTTCCGCGATGCGCAGGACGGCATCTCCAACACCTTCTCGATCGTGCCGGGCGCGCTCGGCAAGGAGGACCAGGTGTTCTTCGGCGACATCGATCTCTCGACCGCCGATATCCAGATCGAGAACCCCGTGCCCTGCGCCTCGTGCGCTCCGAACGAGTGACGAGCAACCGGATAACGAGCGATAAGGAGATAGCCATGCAGGTGAAAGACGTGCCCCAGGCCCAGGCCGATAATCTGGTCCAGATGATCGACGCCTATGCGGAGAAGGGCGGCCATCATCTGAACGTGAACGTGTTCAACCGCGAGACCCTGCTTGACGCACAGGCCCATCCCGAGAAGTACCCGCAGCTCACCGTGCGCGTGTCGGGCTATGCGGTCAACTTCCACAACCTCACGAAGGAGCAGCAGGACGAGGTCATCAGCCGTACCTTCCACGAGGCCATGTAGGCTGCGACGATAGTCGACTCGGGTCCCGGGTAAGCCTTTACATGAGAACGTCCTCGGCGCTTCGCGCCTGCGGATTGTTCTCGCGCAAAGGCCCACCCGGGATCTTCTCGTTTCGCGCTCGCTGGTTACCAGCTGGCCTCGATCTCGCGAATGCGCCGATAGAGCCAATCGTTGGTGGGGACGAGGATGCCGTGCTCGCCGGCGCGGCGGCGGATCTCCCCGGAGAACTCCTCGACCTCGGTCGCGCGGTGCGCGATGCGGTCCTGCGCCATGGAGGGCATGCCCGCAGGATCGAGCGTGGTCATGAGCCGGTACATCTGCGCGAGGTCCTCCTCGCGGATATCCACCCCTTCGGCGCGACCCACGGCGAGCGCCTCGCGCATGGCCGCGACGAAGCAGCGCTGCTGCTCGCTGCCCGCTTGCGTGACCGTGCCGTAGGTGCCGCCGTATGCCATGCAGGTCTGGTTGACGCCGACGTTCAGCATGAGCTTCACCCACATGCGGCGGCGCGCATCGGCTTCGACCACGTGCGGGATGCCCGCGCGGGTGAAGAAGTCGGCGATCGCCTCGACCGCACCCGGGACGGTCGCCTCGCCCGCGCCGAAGCGGATCTCGCCCGCGCGCGAGTAGGTGAGGGCGCCGTCGAGGAAGACCGCGTCCATGCCCTGGCAGATGCTGAGCACCAGGCGCTCGGCACCGTAGCGCACGCCTACGCGCTCCTCGCTCGTGATGCCGTTGAGCAGCGAGACGATGAGCGTCTCCGGCCCCACGAGCGGTTCCATGGTCTCGATCGCATCGGCGAGTCCCGTGGCCTTGCAGGCGAGGATCACCAGGTCGGCAGGTGCGGCTTCGCTCATCGGCACGGTCGCGACCTCGCACGGTGCGCCGTTCACGGTGAGGACCTCGCCTCGGTGGCGGGCGAACCGCTCGTCATCCATCGCGAACTCGACGGCGTCCGCGCCGATGTTTCGCGCGATCATGTCGCCATAGAGCAACCCGATCGCGCCCTTGCCGATAATCGTCGCTTTCTTGATGTTCATGAGGGGACCATCTCCTCGTCGCGTTCGTCCAACCAGCTCGTTATTCTAGGATAGAGGCTCGCGATGAGACGCTCAACGAGGCGCCGTGCGCGACGGCCTTGCGCGGGTGCGCACGCGGTAGGAATCGGGGAGGTGGATGCCGATGGCGCGGATTTCGCTTGGGGAGGCGGGGGAGCGGCGGACCTCCCGCTTCGCATGGGGACGCGTGCATTCCATCGAGACCATGGGGACGGTGGATGGACCGGGCATCCGCCTTGTCGTCTTCACCCAGGGGTGCCCTATGCGCTGCCTCTATTGCCACAATCCCGACACATGGTCCGTCGATGGGGGCACCGAGGTATCGGTCGAGCATGTCCTCGACCTGTACGAGAGCAACCGAGCGTTCTATCGGGCGGGCGGTGTCACCGTCTCGGGTGGCGAGCCGCTGCTGCAGCCCGAGTTCGTGGGCGATCTCTTTTTCGCGCTGCACGCCCGCCCGCGCGGCCGCGTGCACACCTGCCTGGATACGAGTGGAGCCGCCTATACGCCGGAGAGCCCGGCGCGCTTCGAGCGCCTGCTTGCCGAGACCGACCTGGTGCTCCTCGACATCAAGCACGCCGACCCCGCGCGTCACCGTGCGCTCACCGGGCGCGACCCCGCGCGCATCCGCTCGTTCGGCGACGAGCTCGCACGGCGCAAGATCCCGGTGGTCATCCGGCACGTGGTCGTGCCCGGTTGGACCGATTCGGTTGATGAATGCGCGAAGCTGGGACGCCTGATCGCGCCATGGGGCAACGTGGTAGGGCTCGAGATGCTGCCGTATCACACCATGGGTGTCGTGAAATACGAGCAGCAGGGGATCGACTACCCGCTCGCCGGCGTGCCGCAGCAGGATAAGGCGGCGATCCCGCAGCTCCGCCAGGCGGTGGTCGATGCCATGTGCGCCGCGCGGACGGGTATGTCGGAGCAGGCGTAAGGCGGCTTGATCCGACATACGGGGCCATGCGCAGGGTCGGTTGCCCCCGATCGCGCATGGGGCTGTGGAAAACCGGCAAAAGACACGTCGACGTGCCGTCTGCGGACGCATGGTGACCGCTCGCCGAAGCCCCAAGGCGTCCGGACACGCGTCATAGGGTCCTTGAGCTGGGCGGTCAGATTCTGGTCAGATATCGGTCAGATGTGGAAAACCCCAGCGGTTGTCGGTTTCGAGCAGCCGCAAAACCGTCAAGCGCTCACGCCTCGAGCGCGCGGCGCGCGAGCTCCAGGCATCCCATGATGCCCTGTCTGCCCTCGAGGCTGTTGTTGACGATATAGGTATCGAGATCAGCCATCTCCGGGGTCACCAGGTAGCCGTTCAGCTGCTCGGCGCATTTGGCGCGCGCGAGCCCGACGATGGGCGTATGGTCGGCCACGCCGCCGCCGATGATGATCTTCTGCGGGGCATAGCACAGGATGAAGGTGGCGAGCGCCTGGCCCAGATAGCCGGCGAGGAGGTCCATGGCCTCGGCGTCGCCCGCCATCTCGCCTGCGCTTTTGCCATCCCAGCGCTTAGCGATGCCGGGTCCGGCGATGAGGCCCTCCAGGCAGCTGGCATGGAACGGGCATCCGCTTTCGCCTGCGGGCAGGGTTTCGTGCGCATCGCGAACGAGCATGATGTGACCCGCCTCAGGGTGCATGTTCCCGTGGACGAGGTTGCCGTTCGAGAGGACGCCAGCGCCCACGCCGGTGCCAATGGTGAGATAGACCACGTCGGTGAGGCCGCGCGCGCATCCGAAGGTCACCTCCCCCAGGCACGCCACGTTGACATCCGTATCGTACCCGCAGGGGACACCCAGGCGCCCCTGCACGGAGCCCAGCATGTCGAAGTAGCGCCAGGCGGTCTTCGGCGTCTCGAGGATATGGCCGAAGCGTTCGTCTGCCGAGTTGACGGCGGTGGGGCCGAAGGCGCCGATGCCGACCGCGGCGACACCCTTGTCCTCAAACCAGGCGGCGACCTGCTCCATCGTGCTGTCGGGCGTGGTGGTGGGGATCGAGATCCGCTCCGCAACCGTGCCGTCGGCATACCCGGTGGCACAGACCATCTTGGTGCCGCCCGCCTCGAGCGCACCCAGCAAAACCTTGTCCATGTGAATCGTCTCCCCTCAAAGCGATGCTTGCGGCTTCTGCCATTATCACCTGTTTGGAAGCGCGCACGCGCCGCATCGAAGGTTGTGTCGCAATATGTTTGCTGGACAGCCTTTATTCGATATGGCGGCCCTTCTCCTCTTCCCGTGGAGGTGCCGGCCGGTCATCGGCCGTCTGCTACCATGGGTCGGGAACCGCAACGCACCATCTTGCGAGGCGTCGGCCTTCGTCGGCGCCTGCAATCAGGATAGGGGGAGCACATGCCCACCATCGCCATCATCGGCGCTCTCGACAAAGAGGTCCGCGAGATCTACGGCGCGCTCGATCGGGGCGTTGTCACCCAGGAGGCCGGGCTTACCATCATGAGCGGCGCCTACCATGGCTTCACGGTCGTGGCGACGGTCGCCGGCATGGGCACGGTCAACGCCGCGGCGGCGGCCCAGCACCTCATCAGCGCGCACGGTGCGAACGCGGTGGTGTTCTCCGGCATCGCCGGCGGGCTCAACCCGGCGCTCCACATCGGCGACGTGGTGGTGGGGGAGCGCCTGCGCTATCTGGATACCGATACGGCCCTGGTGGCCGAGTCCGCGCCGCGCCTCGAGGAGTTCTCATCCTCGGGTTTCCTGATCGACCTGGCGCGGGAGACCCTCGTCGCGTTCGGATACCTCGATGCGGCGCTCGACGACCCCGCCTGCGACCCCGCGCTCGTCACCGCGGCGCGCGAGGCGGCAGCGGCATCGCCGTTCCACCGCTTCGGCGCGGGGGAGGAGCCGTCGCGCTTTCTGGTGGGGACCATCGCCACGGGCGATCGCTTCGTGACGGGCGCCGAGATGCGCGCCGCGGCCATCGGGGCGACGGGTGCGGACTGCGTGGAGATGGAGGGCGCCGCCGTCGCGCACGTGGCCGCCAAGAACGGCGTCGACTGCCTGGTGCTGCGCGCCATCTCGGATAATTGCGACGAGGCGTACGACGCGCTCTCAGCGCGCGAGTTCGATCTGGATGAGTACGCGCGCTCGGCGAGTGCGCTCACCCTCGCCATGATCCGGCGCCTGGCCCACCAGATGGGCATCGACTGGCGCGAGTAACCCGTGGGCAGGCGGCGATATGCCCGCGCGATCACGAAAGGACGCATCGACCATGGCCGATTCCATCAACTACCAGCTGGCCCACTTCGTGGCGAGCTACGGCAAGGCGTCGCAGATCCCGCCGTCGACCTGCCCCGAGGTCAGCTTCGTGGGACGCTCGAACGTGGGTAAGTCATCGATCATGAACAAGATCTTCGGGCGCAAGGGCCTGGTCAAGGTTTCGAGCACTCCGGGCAAGACCGCCAATGTCAACTTCTTCGAGGCCGATGGCGTCCACTTCATCGACCTGCCGGGTTACGGCTTCGCGCGGCGCTCCAAGGCCGAGCGCGACCGCTGGGCACGCCTGATCGGCGACTTCTTCGACTTGGAGCGCAGCTTCAACCTGGTGGTCTCGCTCGTGGACATCCGGCACGACCCAAGCGCGCTCGACCATCAGATGATCGAGTTTCTGCAAGAAGGGGAGTTCCCCTTCGTGGTGGCACTCACCAAGGCGGACAAGCTCAGCCGCTCCAAGCAGAGCCAGCAGGCGGCTGCGATCAAGCGGCAGCTGAACGTGCCCGCCGACGACGTCATCGTCACCTCGTCGGAAACCGGTCTCGGCATCGACAGGCTCAAGCG
>CASFIQ010000108.1 GCA_949294785.1 uncultured Collinsella sp. | reverse complement strand
CATCCTGTCCGCGGTTACCGCGGTGGGTGTGCTGCTCGGCCTGTTTGGCTAGGGAGTTCGTCCTTTGACGGCGCAGCCGGCGAGCGGGGCCTCGACCCCCTCGCCGGCTGCGCCGTCGTGCGATCCTGTCGATGGGACGAGGGTCCCGCCCGCTAGTTCTTGAGGCTGTTGAGCGGTGCCGGGAAGCGGCCCCCGCGGTGCGCGAAGACGCTGCCGGCAAAGCGGTTGACCGGCATGACCGGCGCGGAGCCGAAGAGGCCGCCAAACTCCAGCATGTCGCCCTCCTTGCGGCCGATGGCCGGGATGAGGCGCACCGCCGTGGTCTTGGTGTTGATGACGCCGATGGCCATCTCGTCGGCGATGATGCCGGCGATGGTCTCCACGGAGGTGTCTCCGGGCACGGCAATCATGTCAAGGCCCACGGAGCACACGCAGGTCATGGCCTCGAGCTTCTCCAGGCTGAGGGCGCCGTCCACGGCCGCACGAATCATGCCCGCGTCCTCAGAGACGGGGATGAAGGCGCCAGACAGGCCGCCCACGGAGGAGGACGCCATGACGCCGCCCTTCTTGACGGCGTCGTTGAGCAGCGCGAGCGCGCAGGTGGTGCCGGGGCCGCCGCACTCGCCCACGCCGATCGTCTCCAGAATCTGGGCAACGGAGTCGCCGGCGGCCGGCGTCGGCGCCAGGGACAGGTCCACAATGCCCTTCTCCACGCCCAGACGGCGGCTTGCCTCGCGGCTCATGAGCTCGCCCGCGCGCGTGATCTTGAAGGCGGTCTGCTTGATTTTCTCCGCCACGTCCATGAGGCTCGCGGCCTCGGGAAGCTCCGCCAGTGCCGCGGCCATGACACCGGGGCCGGAAACGCCCACGTTGATGACGGCGTCGGCCTCGCCGGAGCCGTGGACGGCGCCCGCCATGAAGGGGGAGTCCTCGACCATGTTGGCAAAGACGACAAACTTGGCGGCGCCGTAGCAGTCGATGTCGACGGTGCGGCGGGCGCACTCGAGGATCGTCTCGGCGGAGAGCAGTACGGCGTCCATGTTGATGCCGGCGCGCGTGGAGGCGATGTTGAGCGAGGAGCACACGCGCTCGGTGGTGGCCAGCGCCTCGGGGATGCTCGCGATGAGGCGGCGGTCCGTCGCGCCCATGCCCTTCTGCACGAGCGCCGAGAAGCCGCCCATGAAGTCGATTCCCAGAGCCTCGGCCGCGCGGTCCATGGCGTGCGCGAGCGGGGAGAGGTCCTCGTCTGGGCAGCCGGCTGCAACCTGGGCGATCGGCGTCACCGAGACACGCTTGTTGGCGATGGGGATGCCGTACTCGTTCTGCAGGTCGTCGGCGGTCTCCACGAGGCGCTCGGCCGTGCGCGTGATGCGGTCGTAGACCTTGTCGCACATGCGGCTCATGTCCTCGTCTGCGCAGCCGGCAAGCGAGATGCCCATCGTGATGGTGCGGAGGTCAAGGTTCTGCTCGGAGACCATCGAGAGGGTCTCGGCAACTTCCTGCGGTGTGATGTCCATGGGCGCCTTTCTCGCGCGGGTTACTGCAAGGTTCGATTATATGTGAGCGAGCTGACCCTGCGGCCCCGACGTTGAGTGACTCGTTTCGGCCAGATGGGGCCTCCGAGAGGCTCTCATCCGTCCGGAACGAGTCACTCAGCAAAGGAGGGTCGAGGGTCGGACAGCGACCTGTCAATGGTGACAGGGTCGTTCGTCACGTTTTTCATGACAAACGACCCTGTCACCATTGTCAGGTCGGCGGCGCAAAAAACCCTTCATCCCTCCGGCAGCGGAATCAGCGCGTTGAGATGGAAGATGTCGTCCTGGACGCTCGCGGAGAGGGTGCCGTCGTAGCTCTCGACGATGAGGCGCATGGAGCGCGTGCCAAAGCCGTGGTTGCGGCGGTCTCCCTTGCTGGTGAGCGGCAGGCCGTCCTCGCCAAAGCGCACGTTGCCGTCGAAGTAGTTCTCCACGTGAATGGAGACCATGTCGCCCGCGCGTCGTACGATGAGGCTGATGCTGCGGCGCTCTGGGTCGCCGAGCGCGTCCACGGCCTCGATCGCGTTGTCGACCGCGTTGCCGAAGAGGGAATAGAGGTCGGTCGGCATCATGAAGTCGAGCGCGGTGCCGTCTGCGATGCAGGAGAGCGTGATGCCGCGCTTCTGGCAGACGAGGCCCTTCTCGGTGAGGATGGTGTCAAGCGCGTCGTTGCCGCTCTTGACCGCGGAGTCGTAGATGTCGACCTCGCGCTCGATGTCGTCCAGCACGCGCGCGTCCACCGCGGCGG
>CASFIQ010000107.1 GCA_949294785.1 uncultured Collinsella sp. | reverse complement strand
CGACCCCCAACCCGCCTCCCCGACCGCGGGCGGGGCGCCGCGCCCGCTGCGGGGGCCCCCCGCCGTCTGGGG
This sequence comes from uncultured Collinsella sp., assembly GCA_949294785.1. Taxonomy (GTDB): domain Bacteria; phylum Actinomycetota; class Coriobacteriia; order Coriobacteriales; family Coriobacteriaceae; genus Coprousia. Next base: position 15,570 of record CASFIQ010000107.1, on the reverse strand, counting down.
GCCGGCAGATCTGCCGGCACGCTGCTGCCGTTCGAACTTGCGGGCCGCTTACGAGAACCCGCGCCGCTCGGCGAGCCTAGTACTTGAGCCCGGTGCGCACGTTAGGTGCGATGCCCTCGACCTTGGGTCCGTAGATGACCTGGATGTGCGTGTCGGTGGGCTTCACGAACCCGAGCGCGCCGGTCTTCTTGAGCGCGTCCTCGTCGACCTTGGACATATCCTTCACGTCGACGCGCAGGCGGGTGAGGCAGTTGTTGACCTCGACCACGTTCTCGGCACCGCCCAGGCCCTCGAGGATGCGCGCGGCAAGCTGGAGGTCGCCCTCGGAGCCGGTCGCGCCGCCAGAGGCGCCGTCATCGGCGTCGGCAACCTCGATGCAGAGGTTCTTGCGCTTGAAGTAGGTGTAGAACACGAAGTAGTAGGCCGCGGCGAAGAACGGGCCGCAGACGAGCACCCACCACCAGTTGGAACCGGGCTGGAAGACTCCCCAGACCAGGTAGTCGATGATGCCGCCGCCGGTGTTGCCGATGACCACCTGGAGCGCGGCCATGAGCATGAACGACAGGCCGCCCATGATCGCATGGAACACGAAGAGCACGGGGGCGACGAACATGAAGGCGAACTCGACAGGCTCGGTGATGCCGGAGACGAAGCATGCGGCGACCGCGGCGATCAGCAGGGCCTTGGTAGCGGGCTTCTTCTCCTCAGGCGTGGCACGGTACATGGCGAAGCACGCCGCCGGCAGACCGAAGAGCATGACGCAGAACTTGCCCTGCGCGAGGTAACGGGTGAACGGCGCGAGCTCGGACATGGGGACCTTGTCCAGATACTGCAAAAAGACGTTCAGGCAGCCGTCGACGCCGTCAAGCGAACCGCCAAGCGAGGTGGTGCGGAACAGACCGTTCAGCACGTGATGCAGGCCGGTGGGGATGAGCAGGCGCTCGAGGGTGCCGAAGATGAAGACGCCCACGAGGTTGAGCGAGGAAATGACCGCGCCGAGACCGTCGATAAAGAGCGAGATGGGCGTCCAGATGAACGGCATGACCAGGCCGACACACGCCATCACGAGGATGGTGATGATGGTGACGAAGCGCTTGCCACCGTAGAAGGCGATGGCGACCGGGAACTGCACGCGATGGAACTTGTTGTGCAACGCGGAGACGATCACGCCGGTCATGATGCCGGCGAGCGCGCCCATATCGAGCGTCTCGACACCAAGCGTCGCGGCGATGCGCAGCGTGCTGAAGTCGAAGAAGCCGGACTGGATCATCGCCTGCGAAGCGATCAGGAAGGTGTAGTAGCCCACGAAGCCGGCGAAGGCGGCGATCTCCTTCTCCTCATGCGCGAGGCCGAGCGCGATCGAGATCGCGAACAGGACCGGGATCTGGCTGAAGACGACGTTGGCGATCTTGTTGAGCGTCGAGATGCCGAAGCCGACCGCGCCCGACCCCAGCAGCGGCACCGCCTCGACGACGGCGTCCTTCATGAGCGCCGAGGTAAGGCCGAGCAGGATGCCGCAGGCGGCGAGCGCCGCGATGGGCATGAGTAGGCTGCGGCCGAGGGCGGAGAAGAAGTCAAGGAGTTTCTTTCCCATGATGGATCTCCCTCTGGTTGAAACGTGTGGAACCCTCGCGACGACACCTTGCAGGCAGGTGTCGCGCACGCAGAGACCGGGCGGCTCCGACGGTGCCGGAATCGTCGTGGTCGCTGCGATTTCTAAAACCGATAGATGGAAACGGGGATCCGGGGGCGGCCCCGGGTCGTCCGCGAAGCGGGGCCGCCGTGCCGGAAACAGGAGGAACTAGTGGAGCTCGGGCCACATACCCTTGTTGGCCTCAATCAGGGCGTCGAGGATCTCGCGCGCCTTCTTGGCGTCGTTCACCAGGCGGTTCAGGGTGAGCGCCATGAGGGCTTTCTGATAGGAGTGCTCGTAGTAGGCGTCGACGAGGAGCTTCTCGGCAGACACCTGCTGCGCGAGCAGGCCGTAGTAGAACTGCGGGATGTTGCCCACGCGCATCGGGCGCGGACCGTTGATGCCCAGCTCGCAGACGACCTCGACCATCGCGTCGTCCTGCAGGTTGGCGATCGCGCCGTTGTTCTCGACGATGATGATGTGGCGGTCGTTCTTGTTGTAGGCAATGGCCTCGGCGACCTTGATCATCATCTCGGCGTGGGCGTCGGAGATCTCGTGGAACTTATCGCCCAGCTTGCCGTCCTTGATGACCTGTGCGCACTCGGCGAAGACGCGCTTCTCGCGCCCGTCCATGACCTCGTTGGCGCGCGTGTAGTTGGGGTCGAGGTGCGCGGCCTTGTAATCGGGATACAGATAGTACTGGTCGTAGGTGTTGGGCAGGTAGTCCGGGAAGTCGGCCATGATGGTCTGGACCATGCCGTAGGTGTCCAGCCAGGACTGGTCGCGCTGCTCGGCATCCTGGGGCAGGAAGCCCCGCTCGGCGGTGAGCTGCTTGATCTTGGGCAGCAGGTCCTCGCCGGTGTGGACGTCGTACATATGGGTGAACCAACCGTAGTGGTTGAGACCAAAGTACACCGGGTCCAGGTCCTCCCAGTCGCAGCCCAGAAGGCGCGACGCGGAGCGCACGACGTTCTCGGGCTGGTCGCAGATGTTCAGGATGCGCTTGTCATCGGGGAACTCGCGGCGCAGGCACTCGGCGACGATCGCGGCGGGGTTGGAGTAGTTGAGGATCCACGCGTCGGGGGCGTAGTTGCGGATGTCGTGGACGGCCTTGACCATGTCTACGCAGGAGCGCAGGCCGTAGGCCATACCCCCGGCACCGCAGGTCTCCTGGCCGATCTTGCCCATGGACAGTGGGATCTTCTCGTCCTTCTCGCGCATGGGAAGACCGCCGGCGCGCATCTGCATGAAGACGAAGTCCATGCCGGGATAGGCCTGCTCGATATCGGTGGTGTAGGAGAAGTCGAGCTCGGGGAAGCGCTCCTTGAAGAGGATCTCGCCGTACTTGCCGATGGGCTCCTGGCGCTCGCCGTCGATATCGAAGAGCACCAGCTTCTTCAGCGGGAACTCATCGCGCAGGCGAACGAAGGACTTCAGGAATCCGAGGGTGAAGGTGCTGCCACCGCCGACGATGCACACGTTGAACGTCTTCATACATGCTCCTGTTCTCGAATCGGTTCAACCATCTCATCGCGCGCGCGGCTTCGCTCCCCCGCAAGGTGGCCAAGCTTGCCTGAGATTCCAGCCGCTCACGCTTTGACCACAATTGACTATATGTAATCCAAAATCATCTGATGATTCGCTTTCCATGAACGGTATGAAATAGCTTCCGAGCGGTAATTCATCCGATGATTTCTGATGATTGCCCCCATCCCCCGCCCCGCCAACCGGCCATTGAGCAGACGTTTCGTGCGTGATGCGGGACGGCATCGAGGGCGCGCCCGTGCACACGCCGCCGCCACATGGCGCCGCAAGACATCTGATGATTAGGTGCGCGAGAGCGACCTAAGGGGTAGGATAGGGGGACCGTTTGACCGTCCCCCGCCCTTTCGGCCAGCGCGCCGCGGGTGAGACGACAACCCGGAGGAGGTGACCCGTGGCACCCGCGCGACCGAAAAAGGAGAAGCTCTCGGACCGCTTGGCGGACGAGATCTTGCGCTATATCTCCGAAAACGACCTCGAACAGGGCGACAAGCTCCCCAACGAGGCCGAGCTCATGGAGATCCTGGGCGCCGGTCGCAGCTCGGTGCGCGAGGCCATGAAGACGCTCGCCTCGCGCAACGTCGTCGTGATCAAACAGGGTTCGGGCACCTATGTGAACGATCCCTCGGGTGTAGTCGACGACCCTCTGGGCTTCGCCTTCGTGGAGGACAAGCGGCGGCTGGCCATCGATATCCTGGAGCTGCGTCTGATCTTGGAACCCGAGATCGCCTCGCTCGCCGCGGAGCGCGCCTCGGAAGGAGACGTGGAGACGATCCGCCTGCTGCAACGTCAGATCGAGGCGCTGCAAAACCAAGGGGACCCCGCACGCGGCAAAGACGCCGAGTTCCACGAAGCGATTGCCCTGAGCTCGAGGAACATCGTGGTTCCGCGCCTCATCCCCGTCATCTTCGGATCCATTCCGATGTCGATCACCCTCGTAGGCGACCGCAACCCCCGAAAGATCAGCGAGGAGCACCGCCTGATTGCCGACGCCATCGCCGAGCACGACCCCATCGGCGCGCGCCAGACCATGTACGCGCACATCTACGCGAGCCGTCTCAAGCTCCTCGAGCAGATCGAGCGCCTGGGCGACGACGAATCGGACCGCCTGCGCCGCGCCCGCTACAGCACGAGCGAGGAGAACCCGCTCCTGCAGGTGCTGCGCGAGAGCGCGCGCGAGGTGCTCGATTTCATCGGCGCCGACGATACGGTGCGGGCACAGCGCCGAAAATCCGACCGATCCGCCAGATAGGGCCCTGCCGGCACCCGTTTCTGGCCCCGTTTCTCCACAGGCAATTGCTCCGCGGGTCCTTGTTGTGCCAAATATTGCGATAGCTTACGTTGCGTACCCCCCATGTGGCCAGGATTTGCGATAGCTTACGCCCCGATGATACAGCTCGAAGCTTTTACCAGCAGTTTCTTCAATAAGGCACACTGCGCGTCTGTCGAGTACTCGCCCGAAAAAAGCGAGCAACTTCGTGACCTGCGCTTTTCTGTACGCGGAACGTAAGCTATCGCAATTATTGGCCAGCCTGCTCAACGAAGCGTAAGCTATCGCATTTTTTGGGCAGAACGACACGTGCGGCTTCAGGCATTCTGGCTACGGCAGCTTGAGAAGACGTATGATGGAAAGACGCACCGCAACGCACCCGCAGCACATAAGGGCGAAGCCTGCAGCACATAAGAGCGAGGGCTGCTGAGATGCGGCAAACGGCTGCGCAAACGGCTGGACGAAGAAGCGCGCACGCGAAAACACATCGGGGAAAGAGGGACGTTATGAAGGTCATGCTCGTCAACGGAAGCCCGCACAAACGCGGCTGCACCAACCGCGCACTCGAGGAGGTCGCATCCGCCCTCAAGGCGTCCGGCGTCGACTCCGAGATCTTCTGGATCGGACCCAAGCCCGTGGGCGGCTGCATCGCCTGCGGAGCGTGCTCCCGTCTGGGGCGCTGCACCTTCGATGACTGCGTGAACGAGGCGCGGGCGCTTGCCGCCGAAAGCGACGGCTTCGTCTTCGGCGCGCCCGTGCACTACGCGCACGCCGCGGGATCGCTGCTCGCCTTCATGGACCGCCTGTTCTACTCCAACGGGCGCGCCAACCAGCCGAACGTCTTCGCCTACAAGCCCGCCGCCGCGCTTGCGAGCGCCCGGCGCGCCGGCACCACCGCGGCCCTCGACGACATCCAGAAGTTCTTCACCATCTCGCAGATGCCTATCGTAAGCTCGCGGTACTGGGTGAACGTGCACGGGATGTCGGTCGAGGACGTGGAGCGCGACGAGGAGGGGCTTTGGACCTGCCGCCAGCTGGGTCGCAACATGGCATGGCTTCTGAAGTGCATCGAAGCCGGCCGCGACGTGGGGGTCGAGCGGCCGCTCACCGAGCCCGGCAAGACCACGAACTTCATCCGCTAGGTGCGCGATTCCGCAAGCTCGACATCATGGACGCCGCGTTGTATGAACGTTGCGTCGAATATATCCATGCGCGCTGCCCGAACGCCGTATTACAATGATGCCGGCACCGAACGCACCCGGACATCTTCTTAATCCAGCCCGATCACCTTCGTGATCGTCCCGATACGCAAAAGGGGGACCCATGCTTCGTGTTGGACTTCTTACGAGCGGCGGCGACTGCCAGGCGCTCAACGCCACCATGCGCGGCATCGTGAAGACGCTCGTCGCCAGGAGCGAGGAGCCGGTCGAGATCTACGGATTCGAGGACGGCTACCAGGGCCTCATCTACAGCCGCTTCCGCGTGATGACGCCGCATGACTTCAGCGGCATCCTGACCCGCGGCGGCACCATCCTGGGCACGAGCCGCACCCCGTTCAAGTACCTCGACCGCCCCGAGGCCGATGGCGTGGAGAAGGTCCCCGCCATGAAGCAGACCTACCACAAGCTGAACCTGGACTGCCTGTTCGCGCTCGGCGGCAACGGCTCGCTGAAGACCGCGAACCGCTTGTCCGAGGAGGGCCTGAACGTGATCGGTCTGCCCAAGACCATCGACAACGACACCTGGGGCACCGAGATGACCTTCGGCTTCACGAGCGCGGTGGAGATCGCGACCAAGTGCATCGACGACATCCACACCACCGCCTCGAGCCACGGCCGCGTCTTCGTGATCGAGATCATGGGTCACAAGGTGGGCTGGATCCCGCTGTACGCGGGCGTCGCCGGCGGCGCCGACGTCATCCTGATCCCCGAGATCCCCTACAGCATGGACAACGTCATCAAGACCATCGAGAAGCGCATGGAGACCGGCAGCCGCTTCACCATCATCGCGGTGGCCGAGGGAGCCATCTCGAAGGAGGACGCGAAGCTTCCCAAGAAGGAGTACAAGAAGAAGGTCGCGGCGCGCACGAGCCCGTCGATCGTCTACGACATCGCGAGGGAGATCGAGGAGAAGACCGGGCGCGAGACGCGCGTGGCGATCCCCGGTCACACCCAGCGCGGCGGCGCGCCGGACGCCCAGGACCGCATCTTCGCCACGCAGTGCGGCGTCGAGGCGGCGCTGGGGTGCCTGGAGGGCAAGTTCGGATATATGATCGCCCAGGTCAACCGTAAGATGTGCCGCGTGCCGCTGGCAGAGATCGCCGGCAAGCTCAAGTACGTCGACCCCGAGAGCGATCTGGTGCGCGAGGCCCGCGCGCTCGGCATCAGCTTCGGCGACGAATAGGGTTCGCAGGGGCCCGACCACAAGGTGGCCGCCGAGAGATGTCCGGCGGGCACCTCATACGATATGCATCGACCCCACGGGGCCGCAGGTATCGCGCCTGCGGCCCCGACTCGGTTACCGAACGCGAAACGGGAAGGCTGCGCGCCTCGCCCCACTTGACTTGGAGCGCGCTCGAAGGGCTATATCGATAGGCGGACCGTGACGAAGGAGCACGCATGCACATCGCCGAAGTATCCCGGAAATACGATATCAGCGCCGACACCCTGCGCTATTACGAGCGGATCGGTCTTTTGCCCCGCATCCCGCGCACCAAGAGCGGTGTGCGCGACTACAGCGAGGCGAACTGCGCCCGCATCGAGTTTCTGATCTGCATGCGCCGCGCGAACGTATCGATCGAGGCGCTCCAGAAGTACATGCGCCTGCTCGACGAGGGGGCGGGCACCGTGGATGAGCGCCTTCAGATCCTGATCGAGCAGCGCGACCTGCTGATGCGCCGCGTCGACGAGATGCAGCAGGGCCTGGACCTGCTCAACCATAAGATCGAGAACTATCCCCAGATGGTCGAGCGCGAGGGGCGGATGCGCTAGACCTGGAATCTCAGCTCGAGCGGGCCCGCGCCGTCGCGCGGAGCCGATCCCGGCGGCACGACCACGTTCACCACGAGCTCGATCAGGCGCTCGATCGACATGTCGCCAGGGTCCTCAAGCCAACGCGTGATGGCGGCAAGCAGCCCCGACAGGTAGAAGGCGCGCAGCACGTCCTGCTCGCTTTCGGTGAGGGCGCCGCCCGGCAAGATGAAACGGTCCAGCAGCGGCGCAATCGCCTCGTTCAGTCGGTCCCCGAACGACGGGTCTTGGGACAGCAGGCGCGGCAGCACCGTGTTGAAGCGCTGGGCGAGCGCCGCAACCGCGCCCATATGCTGCGAGAAATCGAGCGTGTCGCCGCGCATGAGGCGCTCCTGCACCAGCTGGCGGATGGGGGCGAGCACCCCCTCCTCGATCTGCTCGAGCAGGTCGTAGACATCGCGGAAATAAAGGTAGAACGTCGCGCGGTTGTAACCGGCGCGGTCGGTGATCTCGCGCACGGTGATCTTCTCGACGGGCTTCTCCAGGTAGAGATTCCAAAACGCCCGTGTGAGGTTGGCCCGGGTCTGCTCGGTTACCTGCGGTTGCTTTTTCATGCGAACCTCCCCCGCCGTCCGACCGCTCGACAATTGCACGAGGATTGTCGAGGCGTTCTTCGTGACCCCTTATGCGCTCACTATAATGTGTAGACAACACGCTGTCGAGTGATGGTGCCCGCAGCGCGGCGCGGGCACCCCGGGTAATACGCAAGCGAGGGACCGATGGCCTACATCGAGTTCAACAACGTCATCAAGGCATACGGGTCCGGCGAGACCCTCATCCACGCCCTGGACGGGGCCTCCTTCGAGGTTGAGCGCGGCGAGCTCGCCGTGATCTTGGGGGCCTCGGGCGCCGGCAAGACCACGGCGCTCAACATCCTGGGCGGCATGGACACCGTGACCTCGGGAACCGTGACCGTGGACGGACGCGATATCTCGGGCGCCTCGGAGGCGGAGCTCGTCGAGTACCGCCGCACGGACGTGGGATTCGTCTTCCAGTTCTACAACCTGGTGCCCAACCTCACCGCACTCGAGAACGTGGAGCTCGCGAGCCAGATATGCCCGGGTGCCCTCGACGCTGCCGAGACGCTTGCCAAGGTGGGGCTCCAGGCACGCATGGCGAACTTCCCCGCGCAGCTTTCCGGCGGCGAGCAGCAGCGCGTCTCGATCGCGCGCGCCGTCGCCAAGAACCCAAAGATCCTGCTGTGCGACGAGCCGACCGGCGCCCTCGACTACCAGACCGGCAAGCAGATCCTGCAGCTTCTGCAGGACACCTGCCGGCGCGACGGCATCACGGTCATCATCATCACGCACAACTCGGCGCTCGCCCCCATGGCCGACCGCCTGATCCGCTTCAAAAGCGGCAAGGTCACCGAGATGAGCCTGAACGAGCACCCCACCCCCATCGCCGAGATCGAGTGGTAGGGACAAGACGATGCCGAGGCCCCGCCGAAACGACCACCCGAGCCCAGCAGCCGCCCTCCCCCGCGGCTCCGCGTTCACCAAGGACATCGCCCGCACGGTGCGCGGCACGCTCAAGCGCTTCGTGGCGCTTGCCGTGATCACCGCGCTCGGCGTGACCATGCTCACCGGCCTCAAGGCGTCCTGCGACGACCTGCGCCGATCGGCGGACGCGTTCTTCGACGAGCAGGGCCTCTTCGATATCCGCGTGCAGTCCACGCTGGGCCTCACCGACGAGGACATCGACGCCCTCGCGGCGCTCGACGGCGTGGAGGCGGCGGAGGGCGGCTACGCCGAGACCGTCTACACGCAGGTGGGCGCGACCACCGAGAAGGTCGACCTGCGCGCCCTCTCCGATTCGGGCATGAACGAGCCGCTCGTGGTGGAGGGGCACCTTCCCGAACGCGACGACCAGATTGCGGTGACCGAGCGCTTCCTGCGCGAGAGCGGGCTCTCGGTTGGCGACGCGCTCTCCTTCCATGGCGAGAGTGATGAAGACGCAAAAGACGCGACAGAAGCTGAGACGGATGGTCTCGAGAGCATCGGCGACACGACAGCAGATACCGAGATTTTTGAACGCAAGGACTATATCATCACCGCAGCGGTCTACGACGTCATGAACATCAATGGCGGCGAGGAGGCCATGAACTTCCGCGCGAGCGGCGGGGCGAACTACACCTTCTTCGTGACTATTGATAACGTAATCGACCCCGATGTCTACACCGTCGCCTATCTCATCATCGAGGGAGCCGACGCCCCGCTTTGTTATTCCGACGATTACGATCGGATCGTGGACGAAGTCAAACAGACCGTTGAGGATGCCCGCTCTGAGCGCGAACGCGCCCGCGGCGAGGGCTTACGCGCCGACGCCACAGCAGAAATCGATGAGGCCGAAGCAGAAGCAGTCGCTGAACTAGCCGACGCAGAGCGCGAGCTCGACGAGGGGCAAGCGGCACTCGACGAAAACCTCTTCGAGGTGCTCAACGGTAAACTCGAGCTTGAGACACAACGCGCTGATGCCCTAGGGCAGCTTGCCGACGCACAAGGCACTATCGATGCGAACCGAATAACCTTACGAAACGCCCTCCAACAACTCGAAGACGGAGAGCGACAACTCGCTCAGGGCTGGGCCACATATTATGCGGAACTTCCCAGTGCAACGCGTGAACTCGAAGAAGGGCAGGCTGCACTTAATCAGGCGCGGCAGGATTTCCAGACCGATACGCTCGCCCCATTGGAAGAGCTGCGCAACGAAGCGCAGAATGCGGTCGATACGCTACCCGCAACCATCGCTCAGATCGACGGCACCGTTAGCTCCCTGACGGCGGGGCTTCGCTCGCTCGCCGAAAACATCGACGCGACGATGCCGGGAGCAGGCAGCGGGTTCGCCAAGAACGCGGATGAACTCGACACCGCTTGGTCTTCAGTTCAATCTGCTGATAAATCGGAGGCGGACAGCGCCGCAGCGAACTTCCAACAGGCGATAGACGACACGGATGCGAATTTCGACAGCTCGCTAGTGACAACGATGATGCAGACGCTCAATCGACAAATCGCATCGGCTGAGAAGACGGCGCTTGCGTACAAAGACCAGGTTGACGATCTCGACGAGGAGCTTGCCGGATACGACACCACGCTAGCGCAAAAGCGTATAGAGCTCTCAGCGCTCAAGGACCAGCTTTCCGCTATGGACGAGAATGATCCCGCTTATGCGGAGACCGAGGCGGCATATCAAAGAACCGCGCTCGAAATCTCCGATATCGAGCGAAAGCACGAGATAGTTCAAGGACAACGCGATGATGCCCAGGAAAAGTACCGCACGGCCGAAACAGAACTCGAGAATCTGAAGAGCCAGTACCAGGGCATAACCGATCTTAATTCCGGCATTGCAGATCTTGCAAGCGCCGAAAGTGAAAGTGCGCCCAACGCTACAGCGCTCGCACACGGACGCATTCAGGCGGCAGCGAGTCTCGAGCAAGCAAAAGCGAACCTCCCTCTCATCGAGGCGGGCATCGTTGAGGCGAAAACGACCGCAGAACAGGAGTTTGCACAAGCCCAGGCAACGATTGACAATGGTTGGGCAGCACTTGATGCGGGACGAGAAGCGCTTGAAGCCAATCAACAGACTCTTGAGGAATCACGGAGCGCACTCGCCGATGGCCAAACTGAACTCGCGGCCGGTCAGGCCGAGCTCGACGCGCAACGCTCTGAAGCACTCGCACAGCTAGCCGATGCACAAGCGCAACTTGATGACGCGCTCGCCCAAATTGCCGACGGCCAGGCCGAGCTCGACGAGGGCCGCGCCACCTTCGAGGAGGAGCGTGCCGACGCGCTGGACCAGATCGCCGACGCGCGCGAGCAGGTGGCTGACATCCCCGATGCCGTCTGGTACGTGCAGGACCGCTCGAGCCTCGCGGGGTATGCGAGCGTGGACTCCGACGCCTCCTCGATCGAGGCGATCGGCACCGTGATCCCCGTCGTCTTCTTCGTGGTCGCCGTGCTTATCTCGCTCACCACCATGACCCGCATGGTCGAGGAGGAGCGCGGGCTCATAGGCCTGTACAAGGCGCTCGGCTACCATCGCGGGCGCATCCTCTCCAAATACGCGCTCTACGCGCTCGCCGCATGCCTCGCAGGCGGCATCGTGGGCGCGCTCTGCGGCTTTTTGGTGCTCCCCGCCATCATCTTCACCATCTTCAAGACCATGTACGCGCTGCCCGCGCTCTCCTTCGGGTTCGACCCCGCGCAGCTGCTGCTGGCGGTCGCGCTCTTCGCGGTCGGCATCGTGGGTGCCACCCTGCTGGCATGCGTGCGCGAGCTGCGCGAGACCCCCGCCTCGCTCATGCGCCCCAAGGCGCCGCGCGCGGGCTCGCGCATCCTGCTGGAGCGCATCGCACCGGTGTGGAGCCGCCTGGGCTTCCTGAACAAGGTCACGGCCCGCAACCTCTTCCGCTACAAGCGCCGCCTGCTTATGACCGTCTTCGGCGTGGCGGGGTGCGTGGCGCTGCTCATCACCGGCTTCGGCATCCGCGATACGGTCATATCGCTCTCCGCGCGCCAATACGGCGACACCGCGATCTCGCGCTACGACCTGCTCGCGGTCACCACTGCGGACGACCTCGACGGCGTGGTTGCTGACCTCGAGGATTCGGACGACGTGGACGAGCTCGTGCGCGCGCACATCGACAACGTCACCGTGAGCTACGGGGACGGGCGCGAGACCATGCAGATGATCGTCGTGGCGGACGACGCGCCCATCGCCGACTACATCAACCTCATGCACGAGGACGGCAGCGCGATCGAGCTCGGCTCCACAGGCGCGGTCATCACCAAGAACGCCGAGCAGGTGCTGGGCGTGACGCCGGGGAGCACCATCGAGCTGCAGGATTCGACCTTGGCGACCGGCGAGGTGGCAGTCGCCGACATCTCCCTCAACTACCTCTCCAACATGGTGATCCTGACGCAGAGCGCCTACGAGGAAGCCTTCGGCGAGCCGGCGGAGGAGAACGGCGTGCTCGCCACGCTGACGGGCTCCGATAGCGAGCAGATCGCCTTCGGCGAGAACCTCTCGGAGGACGGGCGCCTGCTCACCGTCGTGACCACGGCCACCTTGGTTCGCGACTTCTCGGCGGCGTTCACCCTCATCAACACCGTGGTCTACGTGGTTATCGTGCTGGCGGCGGCGCTCTCGTTCACCGTGGTGTTCACGCTCTCCAACACCAACATCTCCGAGCGCGACCGCGAGCTCGCGACCATCAAGGTGCTCGGCTTCCGCAAGCGCGAGGTGCATCGCTACATCAACAAGGAGACGATCCTGCTCACGCTCATGGGCATCGTGGCGGGCATGCCGATCGGCTACGCGCTCGCACGCTCGCTCACGTGGATCTTGAAGATGCCGTCGCTCTACTTCGACGTGGTGGTGGAGCCGCTCACCTACGTGATCGCCGCGGTGCTGGCGTTCGTTTTCACGCTCATGGTGAACCTCATCACCAACCGCTCGCTCGACCGCATCGACATGGTGGGCGCGCTCAAGAGCGCTGAGTGACGCATCCGCGTGACGCACGGGTGCTCGTCGGTAACGCACGGGCGCCCGCCGGGCACGCGGTTGACCACGGCACGGCGGGCACTTTGTAACGACGACTTGGACGGGAGACCTTGCGGGAGACCTCGCCCCTTTGAGACGGGCAGCCCCCTTACGGCAGGTCGTTCCCCGCAGCGCGATACAGCTTCCACCACTCCTCGCGCGTGAGGCGCACCTTCATGGCGGAGGCCGCCTGCGCGATGTGGTCGGGCGAGGTCGCACCGCAGATCACCTGCATGCGCGCCGGATGACGCAGAATCCACGCGCAGGCGATCGCGGTCGGCGTCGCGTCGTGCGCCGCGGCGACTTCCTCGAGCGCCTCATTCAGCTCGGCGAAATCGGGGTTGCCGATAAAGGTGCCGGCGAAGGTGCCGTATTGCAGCGGGCTCCACGCCTGGATGGTGATACCCGAGACGCGCGCGTGCTCGATCATGCCGGACCCGGGCGCGCAGACGGCATGGACCATGTTGGCATGCAGGCCCAGGCTCACCATCTGCGTGTGCCCCAGACCGAACTGGAGCTGGTTCACTTCGAAATCCTCGTCGAGCGCGCTCTGCAGCAGGTCGACCTGCCAGGGGTTCATGTTGCTCACGCCCAGGTGGAGCACCTTGCCGTCCTCGATGAAGCCCTCGAGCGTGTTGGCGAGCTCCACCACATCCACCAGGGGATCGGGGCGGTGCAGCAGGAAGAAATCGACATGATCGGTCCCCAGGCGCTCGAGCTCCTCATCGAGCGCGCGCTCCAAGTGGGCGCGCGAGAAGTCGTAGCACTCGCCGGGACGGATGCCCGCCTTGGTCTGGATGATCACATCGTCGCGGTCGACACCGAGGTCGCGAAACGCCTGGCCCAACATCTGCGAGCTCAGACCGCGCCCGTAGATATCCGCCGTATCGAAGAAGTCGATTCCGGAGTTAAGCGCGCAGCGCACCGCCTCCGTCGCCTCCTCCTGCGTCTTCTTGGCGAAGCGCATCACGCCGAGCGCCACCCGCGATGCCTCGATGCCCGAGAGGCCGATCTCCTGACGTTCCATATCCGCTCTCCTTTCGCCGGGCACCGCGATCCACTTCGCCGCCCGCCGCCCGCTTGAGGGGTGTCTTCATGCTCATCATGCTAACGGGAGCTCGACGCCGCACCGGAGGAAATCAGGCGGAACGGGGACATCGGGCGGCGAGCGGCAGAGCGCTGCGGCGAGAGGCGCCACGGCGAGCGCCAACGGTGAGCGGCGTACCAGAAGTCGGCACCGAACCGGAGGCCTTGCATGAACGAGTCAGGGCGTTCATGCTGATATGCAACGCACGCGGAGAGGAGCTGTGAAGATGATCATCGAACCCGGGGCCTATACCTACGAGACCATGCCCGACTACACCGACGACGTCCCCGGCGCCGCCGAGGTCGTTTGCACACGCGATGAAGTGGGACTCGTCTACACCCCCAACGTGGTGTACGCCTCCCCCGACGGGCACGACCTCACGCTCCAGCTCATCACGCCGAGCATCGCCGCCGAGCCCCGCCGGCGCTTTCCCGCCGTCGCCTTCGTGCAGGGCAGCGCCTGGGGACCGCAAAACATCTTCCGCAAGGTGCCATACCTGGGATTGCTCGCACGCCGGGGATATGTGTGCGCCATCGTCGAGTACCGGCATTCCGGCATCGCGCACTTCCCCGCTCAGATCGTCGACGCCAAGAACGCCGTACGCTACCTGCGCGATCATGCGGATGAGTTCAACGTCGATGCGAACCGCATCGCGATTATGGGCGACTCGTCGGGCGGGCACGTGGCTTCGATCGCGGGCATGACCGCGCGCTCGGGCGAGCTCGACGACCCGGCAAGCGGTGCCTCATGCGATGTGGGCGCGATCATCAGCCTCTACGGCGCCGTCGACCCCACGCTCCCCTACGGCTTTCCCACCACGCTCGACCACCAGCTTCCCACGAGCCCCGAAGGGCGCCTGATGGGTTTCGACATCCGCGCCGAGCCCGAACGGGCGCTGCCCGCGGTGGCGCGGACCTATGCGGAGCGCGACTTCGCACCGATGCTCCTTCTGCACGGCACGAAGGACAAGACGGTCTTCTGCCAGGAGAGCGTCGACCTCTATCAGGCGCTGAAAGCAGCGGGGAAAGATGCCAAGCTGGTACTGCTGCGCGGCGCCGAACACGGGGACGCCGCATTCTGGCGCGAGGACGTGATCGACCGCTACGACGCCTTTCTCACGCGCTGCCTGAGATAAGCGCGACACCGCGTTTACATGCACTCAGCGATAAGGGAAGTGCCGGTACGGCCGCGGCATCGATAGAAGCGACGAGGGCCATCCTCCTGCACGGTGAGGACGGCCCTCGCACTCAAAGTGATATGTTGAGATGCGCTGCTACGCGCAGAGGAGCTTCGCGATCTGGACCGCGTTCGTCGCCGCGCCCTTGCGGATCTGGTCGCCGCAGCACCAGAAGGTGACGCCGCGCGCCACATCCGGGTTGGAGATGTCGCGCCGCACGCGACCGACCCAGATGAGGTCCTGGTCCGAGGTGTCGATCGGCATGGGATAGCGGTCGTGCGCGCTCTCGGC
>CASFIQ010000106.1 GCA_949294785.1 uncultured Collinsella sp. | reverse complement strand
CTCGCGAAGCCGTCGCGCGTGAAGCCCCCGGTCCGCTGGGCACTGCGTATCGCCGCGTTCGAGATCCTCTACCTGGACACGCCCGCGCGCGCCGCGGTGAGCCAAGGGGTCGAGCTTGTGCGCTCGCGGGCGGCCTCGGCGGCGGGTCTCGCGAACGCGGTGCTGCGCCGCATCGCCGAGGCCGCACCCGATTACCTCGCCGCTGAGGATGCGCCCGCGGCGGACCGTGCGGTCGTGTCCGCAGCGCGTCGGTCGGGGCTTCCCGTCTGGCTTGTGACCGCGCTCCGGGAGTCCCTTGGCGCCTCGCGCGCGCAGGGCGTTATCGAGGCGGAGCTCGAGCCGGCGCCCTTGGCATTCCATCTCGCACCGACCGCGATGTCTGATGACGTATCGGGCCGGTGTCCCGCACCGGGGATGCTCTTCCCGGACGACGCGGCGGCCTACATCCGCTCGGGCGCGCTCGCCTGCGCCCGCGCGGTCGCATCGGACGAGGCCGCGCAGCTCGTGGCCATCGCCGCGACGGCTCCAGGGACCTGTCTGGAGGTGGGCGCGGGGCGCGGCACCAAGACCTACGTCATGCAGGCGGTTTCGGCGCGCCTGGGTTGGGAGCGCCGCCACATCGCCCTCGACCTCGCGCAGCGCAAGGGGGAGCTCAACCGCGAGCGCCTGGAGCGTGCCGGTCTCGCTGCCGGCGTGGCGTTCGCGACGGGTGACGGGAGGGCGCTCGACGACGCGCTCCGCGAGCTCGATGAGCGTGCCGGCGCGCCGTTGCTGTTCGACCGCGTGCTGCTGGATGCGCCCTGTTCCGGCACGGGTACCATGCGCCGCCACCCCGAGATCCCCTGGCGGCTTGCGCCGGATGATGTCGCACCGGCAGGATCGCTTCCCACGTTGCAGCTGGATCTGCTGCGCGCCGCCGCGGAGCGCGTCGCGCCCGGTGGCGAGCTCATCTACGCGACCTGCTCGGTGCTCGCATCCGAGAACCGCGACGTGGTGCGCGACTTTCTCGCCTCTGATGCGGGAGCGGCGTTTCAACCGGAACCCGTGAGCGCGGCCCGCGTCTTCCAGGAGCCTTCCCATGCGGACGCTGCCGACCTCGTTTCGGCCGATGAGGACGTATCCGGGATGTTCCAGTCCGCACCCGTCCCGGGCGGGCGCGACGGTCATTTCTGCGCGCGGCTCGTTCGACGCGCCTGATCGCCTATCTCGAGATCGGGCGGGCCGCAATAAGGTGCGACGCAATCAGGCGCGCGTGCCGACCGTGCGACCGCGAACCGGTCCGTTCGCGCGATCGCGCCGAACAGAAAGAGGGGCCCTATAGGGCCCCTTCGCGTATCCTTCGAATGCCTCTGCACGGCACGAAGCGTTGCACCCGATATCGAGCTCCGGTACGGGCGATGGGGTCGCTGAGCTTCGTGCGCGAGCGCCCCGTATGCTACGCCTCCGCCTTGTGCGGGCAGTTCTCGCACGTGTGCGAGCTCGAGCTTGCGGTATCGGAGTTCGAGGAGGAGCTCTCCGTGGATCCGGAGGTCGCCTCGGTGGAGGAGGAGCCGCCGCGCTGGTCCGTGTTGTAGAAGCCGGAGCCCTCGAAGCGGATGCCGCTCGCGTTGAAGACCTTGGTGGCGGGTGCGCCGCAGTCCGGGCAGGTGACGTCCGGGTGCTCGGTCATGCCGTGCTCGACCTCGAAGACCTTGTCGCATGCGGTGCAGCGGTAATCGTAACGTGCCATATCGAATCCCTCTATCTATCTCTCGTATCGTTTCCGTTCGCGTGGCCTGAGCCCGAAGACCGGCTTGGATTCCGGGCCCAGGGCGGCTAGATCTCGCTGAAGCGCCCGGTCTCGCGCATGAGGTCGGCGAAGGCGTCCTCGGCGGCGACGATGTCCGCCTCGGCCGCCTGCCAGGACCAGTTGCCGTCCGCCACGCCGGGGACGTTCATGCGGGCCTTGTCCGTGAGGTTCAAGACGTCCTGCAGCGGCATCATGACAAGCGGCGCATCGGTCATAAGGGCGTCGCGCACGAGTTTGCGGGCGAGTGCGCGGGCCCCGTCCTCGTCGCCCTCCGCCACGAAGCTGCGCTCGCAGAACCCGGCAAGGGTGGAGGTGTCGTGGGTGGAGGTGTAGAAGATCTTGCCCGGATGGGGGTGCAGCCCCTCGCGCACGTCGTAGTCGGAGAACTCGAGGACATCCATGCCTGGGAAGCCACAGCTCGCCACGAGCGAGCGCACGCCGGGGGTGAGCACGCCCAGGTCCTCGGCGATGAAGGGGAGCGCACCCAGCTCGTCGCGCGCCGCCTCGAAGAGGTCGCGCCCGGGACCGGCGAGCCAGCGACCTTCGGAGCCCGGGGCGCCGGCGGGGATGCTGAAGTAGTTGTGGAAGCCCAGGAAGTGGTCAAGGCGCACGTAGTCGTAGAGCGAGAGTGCCCGATGCAGGCGGTCGAGCCACCAGCGGTACCCCTCCGCCCTCATGGCGTCCCATCGGTAGGTGGGGTTGCCCCACACCTGGCCGTCGGGTGCGAACCCATCGGGCGGCGCGCCGGCGATCTGCGTCGGGCGACCGTCGCGGTCCAGCGTGAAGAGCTCGGGGCGGCTCCAGGCGTCGGCGGAGTCATCCGATACGTACATGGGGATGTCGCCGATGATGTTGACGCCGTGCTCGTGCGCGTAGGAGGCGGTGTCTCGCCAGCAGGTGTCGAAGCGGAACTGCAGGTAGAGCTGGACCTTCACCTCGTCTGCGAGCAGCTCGTCCTTGAGCAGGGCGGCCGAGTAGGAACGGTATGCCGCGGGCCACTCATGGCGCGAGACGCCCTTGAAGGCGGCCTTGCACGCCATGAACGCGGCATAGGGCTCCAGCCAGCTGCGGTTCTCGTCCACGAAGGCGCGGTAGGCGCGGTCGGTGAGGGGCCCCAGGCGCTTCATCCAGGCAAGGTAATCGGCGCGGAGCTCATCTTCGGTCCAGGGCAGGAGGTCGATGTTGCCGGCGAAGGCCGAGGGCCCCGCATAGGGCGAGCGGAACAGGTCGGTGGGGTTCACCGGCAGCACCTGCCAGTAGCGCATGCCCATCTTCGCCAGGTGGTCGATGAAGCGCTTCGATGCGTCGCCGAGGGTGCCCCGGCGCGCCGCGGTGGTGGGGGAGCCGTCTTCCCCGGAGGGCTGGGGCTCGATGCTCGGAACCGAGGTGATGTGGCAGACCACGCCCGCACCCGGCTCGAGGGGGAGCTGCAGGCGCTCCACGTCGTGGAAGTACACGACGGCGGACCCGAAGGGCCACAGCTGCACCTCGACGGTGCCCTCGGGCGAGATCTCGAGCTCGTTGCCGGAGACGATGTCGGTCGCGGCCTGGCCGCGCGCGGGGATGGTGACCCGGGCGCTATCCGTGCCGCTGCGGTTGATGAGGACGGTCGCCGCCTCCCGGCCCGCCCCGGTGCGGGTGTAGGCGAGCACGTCCGGGGTGAGTGCGCGCGCCTCGATATCGCCGTCGATCATGAAGGGGAGCGCACGGCGCACCGCCGAGGCGTTCTTGAAGATCGTCAGCATGTCGAGGTCGCGCGGGTCGGTAGGGCGCGGCAGCGTGCGGCGGTTGCCGGGATCGGAGAGGCCCTCCAGGCAGAACTCGTCGCCGTAGTAGATGGACGGTACGCCCGGGAAGGTCATCTGCATGAGGGTTGCCAGCCAGAAGCGGGCCTTCGCGAGGCCGGTCGCCTCGGGCGAGAGACGCCAGCGGCCGCGCTCCTCCTCGGGGAGCTTGCTCTCGTCGGGCCCGCCGCCCAGCACGCTCGCGATGCGGGGCCTATCATGGCTGCCCAGCAGGTTGAGTGCGCAGCGCAGCGCCTCGGGCGGGTAGTTCTCGCGCAGGGACTCGATGGCCTCCGCGGCGCCGGCGGCCTCGATGTTCCCCAGCAGGAAATCGATCACCATCGTGCGGAAGGGGTAGTTCATCGCCGAATCGAGCTCGTCGCCGTGCAGGTAGTGGCGCGGCTGGCTGTAGCTGATCTTATTGGAGGCATCCTCCCACACCTCGCCGAGCACCAGGCCGTCGGGACGCTCCTCCAAAACGGCCTGCTTGATGCCGCGGATGAGGTCCTCGGTAAGCTCATCGGCAACGTCGAGGCGCCAGCCGCGCGCGCCCGCGCGCAGCCAGTGGCGGATGACGCCGTCCTCGCCCAGCAGCAGCTCGCGCACAACGGGCGCGTCACCGTCCAGATCGGGCATGTTGCCGATACCCCACCAGCAGGCGTAAGTGCCGTCCTCGTTGAACTTGTAGGCGCTGCGCCACGGGGACTGATCGCCCTCCCAGGCGCCGATGCCGGGGTAGTTGCGGTAGCGGTTGAAGTAGAGCGAGTCGTCTCCGGTGTGGTTGAAGACGCCGTCCAGGATGATCGAGATGCCCAATTTACCGGCCTCGTCGCAGAGCTCCCGGAAGTCGTCCTCATCGCCCAACATGGGATCGATCATCATGTAGTCGCCCGTGTCGTAGCGGTGGTTGGACTGCGCCTCGAAGATGGGATTTAGGTAGATCGCGGTGAAACCCAGCTCCGCGAGGCGCGGCAGATCCTCGGTGATGCCCTTGAGCGAGCCGCCGTAGAAATCCCAGCAGGCGATGGAGCCGTCCGCATTGCGCTCGTAGACGGGCGGCTCGGTCCAGTCCTCGATGAGCTTGCGGCGTATGCCGTTCCGCGGTTTGGCAAGGGCGGCCTCGGAGCGCTCGCGCCAGTGCTCGTCGCGGCGGTACCGGTCGGGGAAGATCTGGTAGACCATGCCGCGCTCGTACCAGCTGGGACGCACCTCGCGGTGCCGGTACACGGTGATCTGGAACGAGGGCACGCCGGCGTGGTCGTACATCACGCCCTCGCCGCCGGTGGCGCCATGGCGAGCGCCCAGGTGCACCGTCTTGCCGTCGCCCGCCCCATCGTTCTCGGCGTAGACGGCGTGGAAAGAGTACCACACGTTCGCCGGGCGCGGGCAGGCGAGCTCGTAGGAGTAGAACCCGTCCCCGTCAGGGGTCATCTCGTGGACGCGCTCGCCCTCGCCATCGACCCAGGTGCGCAGGCCGACCTGGAAGCGGGCGGGAGCGTCCTCGACGCGCACGCGCAGCGTGACCGTGGACCCCACCTCCACGGCGCCGAACGGCGTGCGGAACGCGAGGTCGCGTGAGTTATGGATGAGTTTCATCGAGAGTTCCGTTCTTGACGGCGGGGTGAAGTCGCAGCGAACCCGCCATTTGTGCGTACACAACGCTAACCAGTATAAGGAATCACCCTCGCGGAGCAAAGGTTTTCAGGTGCTCGCAGGGTTGTTGTGATGAAGAAATGGCAGCTCGTCGCTTCGGTGTGCGCGAAGGGAAGGGCGCGCCCCGTTCGTGAGGGAAAAGGGAAGGGCCGCGCCAGATGCGACGCGGCCCTTCGATCGATCGTGCCGGACGCGTGCGTCCGGGGGCTTCATCAAGCCTTGCGCTTGGTGGGCGCCTTGGCGGCGGGCTTGGCCTCTGCCGCCTTGGTCGCCGCCTTCGCCGTAGCGGGCTTGGCAGCCGGCTTTTCCGCGGCCGCCTTGGTGGCGGTGGCAGCGGCCTTGGTTGCTGCCGGCTTAGCTGCCGGTTTGACCGCCGGCTTCGTCGCGGGAGCGGCGGTCTTGGCCGCTGCGGTCTTAGCGGCCGCAGCCTTCGCCGCCGGTTTCGCGGCGGCCGTCTTGGTGGCGGTGGCCTTCTCGGCAGCAGACTTGGCGGCAGTCGCCTTGGTAGCGGTGGTCGCCTTGGCTGCGGTCGTCTTGGTGGCAGCGGGCTTCGCGGCTGCGGGCTTCACCGCCGCCTTGGTCGCGGTAGCGGCCTTGGTTGCGGCGGGCTTCGCAGTTGCCTTGGCCGTCGCGGCCTTCGGAGCGGGAGCGACGGCCTTGGCTGCCGTCGCCTTCGCTGCCGGCTTGGCGGCAGCCTTGGTCTCGGTTGCGGCCTTCGGCGCGGCCTTGGCAGCGGTGGTCTTCGCGGCGGTCGTCTTAGCCGCGGCGGGCTTCTTGGCTGGGGCTGCCTTCTTAGCCGCGGGCTTCACCTCGGCCTTGGCCTCGGGGGCCCTCTCAGCCTTGGGCTCGGGCTTGGGCTCGGGCTTCGGCTCCGGCTCGGGCTTAGGGGCGGCAGGGGTGAACTCGATCTCGGGATGCAGGTCGCGATAGAGGTCGATGTACTCGTTCGCGGACTTCGTCCAGCTGAAGTCCTGCTGCATGGCCTGCTTGACCACGTTGTCGAATGCCTCGCGGTTGTCCCAGAACAGGCGGGCGCCGCGGAAGACGGCATCGCCCATCTCGTCGCCGTTGAAGTTCGCGAACGAGAAGCCGGTGCCCTCGCCGGTGTCGTAGTTGTACGGCTTCACGGTGTCGCGCAGGCCACCGGTCTCGCGCACCACGGGCAGGGTGCCGTAGCGCATGGCGATGATCTGCGACAGGCCGCACGGCTCGAAGAGCGAAGGCATGAGGAACAGGTCGGCGCCGGCGTACATGCGGCGGGAGAGCGCCGGGTCGAAGGTGATGCGCGCTGCCATGGTGCCGGGGTACTTCGACTGGAAGTAGCGCATGGCGTCCTCATACGAGGCGTCGCCCGTGCCGAGCACCGCCACCTGCACGCCGCCGGAAAGGATGCGGTCGAGCGAGTAGGTGACGAGGTCCATGCCCTTCTGACGGGTGAGGCGCGTGACCATGACCATGAGGGGACGGTCGTCGCGGACCTCGAGGCCCAGCTCCTCCTGCAGCGCGCGCTTGCAGACGGCCTTGCCGGCCATGTCGGCGACGGAGTAGTTCTGGGCGATCTGGTAGTCGGTCGCCGGGTCCCAGCTGGGCTCGTCGATGCCGTTGACGATGCCGCGCAGGATCGACTTGCGGCGGCGCAGGATCCCGTCCAGGCGCTCGCCGTAATCCGACGTGGTGATCTCCCACGCGTAGGTGGGGGAGACCGTGGTGATGGAGTCGGTGTAGTTCAGCGCGCCCTGCATGAAGTTGATGGAGGTCGCGTCGCAGCGCAGCTGGCCGGCGGCGGCCGGGATGTGCGCGAGGCCCAGCACGTCGTTCAGCATCTTGTCGGAGAACTGGCCCTGGAAGGCGATGTTGTGGATGGTGAAGACGGTCTTCACGCGCTCGTAGAGGGGCAGGCCCTGGTAGAACTCGCGCAGGAAGATCGGCGCCATGGCGGTGTGCCAGTCGTTGCAGTGCAGGACGTCGCACTCGAAGCCCTCGGGCAGGTGCTGCAGCGCCTCGGTGATGGCCTTCGAGAAGAAGGCGAAGCGCTCGCCGTCATCGTAGAAGCCATACGGGTAGCTGCGGTCGAAGTAATGATGGTTGTCGATGAAGTAGTAGTCCACGCCCTGGTAGTTGAGCTTCTCAAGGCCGCAGTACTCGTTGCGCCAGCCCAGCGGCACGTAGAAGTCGCTCACGTGCTCCATCTGGCTCTTGAACTCGTCTCCGATGGTGGAGTACTTCGGCACCATGACGATGACGTCCACACCGGCCTTCACGAGCGCCTGCGGAAGCGAGCCCGCCACGTCGCCCAGGCCACCGGTCTTGACGAAGGGCGCGGCCTCGGCGGAGGCGAAGACCACCTGAAGTTTGTTCTTGGCCATACTCATCTCCTGATCCTGATGAAACGGATGAACCAACGCGCCGGCCTTCCGAAGCGTCCCGTCACCGGGTCGGTCACGGGGCCGGGACACAATACCGGCACCTTAATACCCCAATAGGATAGCGCGCCCACGGGCGGGATGCCTTGTGGGCGCGCAAGATGTAACCGATACGAAAGACTAGTCGTTCGTGCCCTTGCCGATGACCAGGATCGCGTCGGGGGTGCCGCGCAGCTCGGTGTTCTCGGGCACCGTGTTGTTGCGGTCGATGATGGCGTTCTCCACGCGGGCGCCGCGCTTGATCGTGCAGCCCTGCATGATGATCGAGTTCGTCACGCTCGCGCCGTTCTCGACCACGACGCCGCGGGAGAGGATGGACCCGCGGACCGTGCCCTGGATCTCGTCACCTGCGGAGATGAGCGAGTTCGTCGCGTTGGAGCCGGCGTAGTACTTCGCGGGGGCGGCGTCGTGCGCCTTGGTGCGAATGGGGCGGTCCTTCACGAAGAGGTGGTCGTAGGTCGGCAGGTCGAGGAGCTCCATGGAGCGCTTGTAGTAGGTGTCCTCGTTGAAGATGCCGATCGCCATGCCCTTGAACTCGTAGCTGCACACGTCGATGCGCGCGAAGTCGCCCTGGATCGCCTCGAAGAGGTCCAGGTAGTCGGCGCTCGCGTAGTTGTCGATGATCTGTAGCAGCAGCTCGCGGTTGATGATGAAGCAGTCGATGAACTTGTTGTCGCCGTACTCGCAGCCCTGCTCGATCTTCTGCACGCGGCCGGCATCGCCGATGATGAGGCGGTTGACGTCCTTGTGGGTGCGCTCGGCCTTCACGTAGACCATGGTGAGGCCCACGTCGGACGCCTCATGGGCGTCGATGATCGCGTTGAGGTCCATGTTGAAGATGATGTTGGAGCCCATCATCACCACGTAGGGCGCATCGGAGCGGTCGAACAGCGAGCGGTTGGAGATGATGTCGCGCAGCAGGAAGCGCATGCCGCGCTTCGTGGTGCCGTAGGGGTTGCCCGGCAGCAGGAACAGGCCGCCCTTCTTGCGGTCGAGCATCCAGTCCTTGCCGTGTCCCACGTGGTCGATGAGCGACCGGTAGTTGCCCGGCATGACGAGGCCCACCGTGCGAATCCCGGCGTTCACCATGTTGGAGAGCGGGAAGTCGATCAGGCGGTAGCGGCCCATGATCGGCAGCGAGGCGATGGGGCGGCCCTCGAGGAGCTTCGAGGGCTCGGCGCCCTGGTAGTTAGCGGTGATGTAACCGATAGCTTTGGAGTTAAGCATCGGATCATTCCCCCTTCCCGATGACGACGTCGTTTCCGACGACGGCGGTGTCCTTCGTGGTGTCGACGGAGCCGAGCTTCACGCCCTCCTCCACGACGGCGTTCTCGCCCAGGATGGCGCGGCAGATGTGCGCGCCCTTCTTCACGACGGCGCCGGGCAGCAGCACGGAGTCCTCGACGATGGCGCGCTCATCGACCACCGCGTCGGTGGAGATGATGGAGTGGCTCACCGAGCCCAGGATCTTGCAGCCGTTGGCGATCAGGCAGTCGTCGACGCGGCCGTCCGGGCCGATGTAGTGCGGCGGGCGGCTGGAGTCGTTGGACATGATCGGGTTGTCGGTGTCGAACAGGTCGAACAGGGGGTCGTCGCCCAAAAGGTCCATCGAGGTCTCGTGGTAGGACGCGATCGTGCCGACGTCCTTCCAGAACCCGTGGTACTCGTGGACGAACAGGCGCTTGCCGTCGGCGAGGGCCTTCGGGATGATGTCGTTGCCGAAGTCATGGCTGGACCGCTGGTCGACGGCGTCGGCCTCGAGGGTGCTGATCAGGAAGTCGGCGGTGAAGATGTAGATACCCATGGAGGCGAGGTTCGAATCGGGCTTCTCGGGCTTCTCGGTGAACTTCAGGACCTTGCCGTCCTCGTCGGCGGTGAGGATGCCGAAGCGGCTGGCGTCCTCCCATGGCACGGGCATGACGGCGATGGTGAGGTCGGCGTTGTTGGACTTATGGGTCTCGAGCATCTTGCGGTAGTCCATGCGGTAGAGCGCGTCACCGGAGAGGATCATGACGTACTCGGGATCATGGCTCTTGATGTAGTCGAGGTTCTGCGTCACGGCGTCGGCGGTGCCGGCGTACCACGCGCCGCCCTCCTGGGTGGCGTACGGCGGCAGGATCGAGACGCCCGCGCCGGTCTCGTTCAGGTCCCACGCGCGGCCCGAGCCCACGTACTCGTGGAGCTGGTAGGGACGATACTGCGTGAGGACGCCCACCGTGTCGATGCCGGAGTTCGCGCAGTTCGACAGCGTGAAGTCGATAATGCGGTACTTGCCGCCGAACGAGACCGCAGGCTTGGCGATCTTGGCGGTCAAGGCCCCCAGCCTGCTTCCCTGTCCTCCGGCAAGGAGCATGGCGATGCATTCTTTTCTACTCATCGATGTTCTCCTTCAGATACCCGATCCCTGTTACTTACCTGCTATCCGTCGGGGGGCGTAAAGCCGCCACGCCCCCCGGAGATGCCTTGATGAGCGCATGCGCCGCATGGCGAGAACCCGCGCACGTCCCCTCTTACGCGTGCCAGATCTCGTCGCGGTACTCGCGGATGGTGCGGTCGGACGAGAACCAGCCCGACGAGGCCGTGTTGTGGAGCGCGCGGCGGTTCCAGCTCTCGCTGTCGGCGTAGCTGGCCGTGAGCCCCTCCCACGCGTCGACGTACGAACGGAAGTCCTTCATCACGAAGTCGGCGTCGTTGCCACTCATGAGTTCATTATGGATGCTGCCGAAGTCGCCGGAGAGTCGCGCGAACGTCGAATCGGTGAGTTCGTCAATAACGCGCCCCAAACGGTCGCGGTCCTCGTTGTACATGTCCCACGCGAAGTGCGTGTGGCTCGCACGGAGCTCGTCGACCTCGGGGGCGGTGAGACCGAAGATCTTCTCGTTCTCGGCACCGGCGAGGTTCACGATCTCGATGTTCGCGCCGTCCATGGTGCCCAGCGTGATCGCGCCGTTCATCATGAGCTTCATGTTCGAGGTGCCCGAGGCCTCCATGCCGGCCGTGGAGATCTGCTCGGAGATCTCGGCGGCGGGGTAGATGAGCTGGGCGTTCGACACGCGGAAGTTGGGGATGAAGCAGACCTTCATGACCTCGTTGACGCGCGGGTCGTTGTTGATGACGTCGGCGACGGAGTTGAT
>CASFIQ010000105.1 GCA_949294785.1 uncultured Collinsella sp. | reverse complement strand
GTTGATGCGGTCGACGTCGGCCTGGGTCTTCGCCAGGATCTCGGGCTTCTCCTCCGGGATGAGCGCGTCCCACAGCGAGATGGTGAGGCCGGCGCGCGTCGCGTAGTGGAAGCCGGTGTACTTGATGTTGTCGAGAATCGGAGCGACCTCGGCCTGCGGGTAGCGGTCGCAGCAGTCCGCGGTGAGCTTCTTCACGTCGCCGGAGTTCATCTTGTAGTTGATGAACTCGTAATCCTTCGGCAGGCACTGCTCGTTGAAGATGATGCGGCCGATGGTGGTCTCGAAGCGCGCGGTCTTGTTGCCGGAGACGTCGTACTCGTCGTAAGCGCCGTTGCCGTTGTTGACGCGGAAGATCAGGCTGCCGTCCTCGGCGCGCACGTTGGCGTTCTCGGCCGAGACGCGCACGACGACCTTCGCCTGCAGGTCGACCTCGATGCGCGAGTCGTAGGCGTTGAGCGCGTCGGCGAAGCTGGCGAAGACGTGACCCTCGCCGGGCAGGCCCTCGCGCATCTGCGTGAGGTAGTACACGCCGATGATCATGTCCTGGCGCGGAGTGTTGACCGGCTTGCCGGAAGCGGGCGAGCGCAGGTTGTTGCTCGAGAGCATGAGCACGCGCGCCTCGGCCTGGGCCTGCAGCGACAGCGGCACGTGGACCGACATCTGGTCGCCGTCGAAGTCCGCGTTGAACGGCTCGCAGACGAGCGGATGCAGGTGGATGGCCTTACCCTCGACGAGCACGGGCTCGAACGCCTGAATCGAGAGACGGTGCAGGGTCGGTGCGCGGTTGAGCAGCACCAGACGGCCGTCGATGACCTCCTCGAGGATGTCCCACACGTAGGAGGCGCCGCGGTCGATAGCACCCTTGGCGGCCTTGATGTTCTCGACCTTGCCCAGTTCGACCAGGCGCTTCATGACGAAGGGCTTGAAGAGCTCGAGGGCCATGGTCTTGGGCAGGCCGCACTGATGGAGCTTGAGCTTCGGGTCGGTGACGATGACCGAGCGGCCGGAGTAGTCCACGCGCTTGCCCAGGAGGTTCTGACGGAAGCGGCCCTGCTTGCCCTTGAGTGCCTCGGCGAGCGACTTCAGCGGGCGCCCGCCGCGTCCCACGACGGGACGGCCGCGGCGGCCGTTGTCGAAGAGCGCGTCGACGGCCTCCTGCAGCATGCGCTTCTCGTTGTTGACGATGATCGCCGGGGCGTCCAGGTCGAGCAGGCGCTTCAGGCGGTTGTTGCGGTTGATGACGCGACGGTAGAGGTCGTTCAGGTCGGACGCCGCGAAGCGGCCGCCGTCGAGCTGCACCATCGGGCGCAGGTCGGGCGGAATCACGGGGATGACGTCCAAGATCATGTTCTCGGGGCTGTTATTGCCCTTGAGGAACGCGTCCACGACCTCCAGGCGCTTGACGGCCTTCTCGCGCTTCTGCTTCTGGCTCGCGTCGTCGGCGATGACGGCCTTGAGCTTCTCGGCCTCGGCGGGAAGGTCGATATCGGCCAGCAGGTCGCGGATGGCCTCGGCGCCCATGCCGCCCTTGAAGTACATGGAGTAGTAGCGCTTCATCTCGCGGAACAGCGGCTCATCGGAGATGAGGTCGCGCTCCTGGAGCTTCATGAACGCCTGGAAGGCGTCGGAGCGCAGCTGCTTCTCGTCGGCGGTCTCCTCCTGGATGTCGATGATCCCGGCGGCGATCTCCTCGGCGGAGAGGGGCTCCTCGTCCGAGAACTCGTCGAAGTTCTCGGGGTTGCCCTGCTCCTTCAGGCTCTCGATCTGGCGGGCGCACTCGGCGTCCAGCTCCTCCAGGTCGGCGGCGAGCTCCTCGCGCAGGTCGTCGGCGTCGGCCTCGCGGGCCTCGTAGTCGACGCTCGTGATGATGTAGCTGGCGAAGTAGAGCACCTTCTCCAGATCCTTGGACTTGATGTCCAGAAGGCGGCTCATGGGGAAGCTCGTGGGGCTCTTGAAATACCAGATGTGGCTCACGGGCGCGGCGAGCTCGATGTGGCCCATGCGCTCGCGGCGCACCTTGGCGGTGGTCACCTCGACGCCGCAGCGCTCGCAGACGATGCCCTTGAAGCGGATGCCCTTGTACTTGCCGCAGGAGCACTCCCAGTCCTTCACGGGACCGAAGATCTTCTCGCAGAACAGGCCGTCCTTCTCGGGCTTGAGGGTGCGGTAGTTGATGGTCTCGGGCTTCTTGACCTCGCCATGCGACCACGAGCGGATCTGGTCGGCGGAGGCGAGCGAGATCTTTACCGCATCAAAATCGGTGGTTTCGAAATCTGCCACAGTCAACTACTCCTTATCCGTGATGGTGGCGAGCTCGTCGATGGCCTCGTCGGCGGCATCGGCGGAAACGTCGGCGTCGTCCAGGTCGTCGAGGTCGGGCAGGCCGGCGAAGATGTCATCGGCGTCCGCGTCCTCGGCGGGAGCGGCCTCGGCCTCGGGCTCGGCGTCATGCAGCGGCTCGATGTCGAGGGCGAGCGAGCGGATCTCCTTCACCAGGACCTTGAAGGACTCGGGCAGGCCGGCCTCGGGGATGTTCTCGCCCTTCACGATCGACTCGTAGGTCTTCACGCGGCCCACGGTGTCGTCGGACTTGACGGTCAGGATCTCCTGGAGCACGTTGGAGGCGCCGTACGCGTAGAGCGCCCAGACCTCCATCTCGCCGAAGCGCTGGCCGCCGAACTGCGCCTTGCCGCCCAGCGGCTGCTGGGTCACGAGGCTGTAGGGGCCCGTCGAGCGCGCGTGGATCTTGTCGTCGACCATGTG